>CAYGRH010000432.1:0-2481 GCA_964352165.1 uncultured Hyphomicrobiaceae bacterium
CTGCCGAAACCCCTGTTTTAGTAAGTCACCGTCGTTGATTGTAAAGGGCTTGCCGGAAGAGTTGGCTTGCGGCCACCCTTCCGGCACCCCGCTCTTCCCAGACCGCATGCGGCGGTCCGGTTACCGCCGGCCTGTTGAGAGGGGGGAAGCTCACGGGCACGGCGATCTGACGACTCAGGACTTCGGCAGAAGTACGTGGTCGATGACATGAATGACGCCGTTCGATTGCTTGACGTCAGCGATGGTGACGGTGGCGGTGCCGCCGTTTTCGTCGGTCAGAGTCAGCATGCCGTCCTTCTTTTTTGCAACGAGCACCGCCCCGCTCAGCGTCTTGACCGGATGAGCGCCTTGATCATCGTCAACCATCTTTGCAATCGCGTCGGACAGGACGGCTTTGCCGACCACATGCGAAGTCAGGATTCTTGTAAGTTGGTCCTTGTTTTCCGGTTTCAGCAGCGTTTCGACGGTGCCGTCGGGAAGTTTATCGAATGCCGCATTGGTCGGCGCGAAAACCATGAACGGGCCTTCTCCTGAAAGCGTGTCGACGAGCCCGGCAGCTTTGACCGCGGCAACAAGCGTCGTGTGGTCTTTCGAATTGACGGCGTTTTCGATGATGTTTTTCGAAGGGTACATTTCCGCTCCGCCCACTACCGGCACTTTGGCGGCATGAATGGGGTTGGTGAGTGCAAGCGCGACACCCGCGGCGAAAATCGAGGCTGCAAGAGCCTTCAGAGAAATTGAAATGCGAGACATGGCTGTAAAGTCCTCCGTAACTTCTGTCGGGCTCTATTGATGAGCCTGCATGGAGATACGCGAGGAGATCGGGTGGGTTTCAGCCGCTCGTTCACGAAAGTGTCAGAGGCAATGAAGCGACCCTAGAGCGCCGTGGGGATAAGTTTGCCGTGGAGCGCAGGCCCGGTCGGTTTGCCCGTCGGCGAACCACCTTCCGGCTCAAGGCTGATGCCGAAAGTGGCCCCCTGCAATAGTTCTGGGTCATACCCCTCAAGCCGTTTGCGGCTAAGCGATGAACCGACCTCCAGAAGCCCCAACGATCGCGGTGCCGGCCCCAGTTGTTCCGCTACGATCCAGAGTTGATAGTCCTTGCCTTCGGGCGCGACCGCCGCAACCGGGCGGATCGTCAATTCTCGTGTCTTGAGGTCGATCGACAGCAGGAAGGTCGGAGGTATGTCCCCTTCTTGAAAGACCGCGACATACTTTTGCTGATCGCTCGGCAGTCCGACTTCGCCCACGACAATGAAGCCCAGAAGGCTGGCAGCAATCAGGGAAGCCCCCGCCGCAGCCGAGCGCCACGTCGCAACCTGCCGGCGCAGGTTTGCGACGTTTGAGGACGTCCCATCGTTGGAGTTGGCATCTGGAGACGGCGCTTTCCTGCCTGCCACAACCGGCGCAGGCCCATCGAGACCGGCAGCAATTCGCCCATACAATTCGGCTGGCGGCTCGATCTCGCTGGCTTCCATCGAAAGCGGAGCAAGCCTTTGCTCCCAGTTGAGGATCGCACGATCGAGCTTGGGCTCCCGCTGACGACGCGCGGCAACGGCAGCGCGCTCGCCCGCGTCGAGTGTTCCGAGCACATACTCCCCGGCCAGGACCTCGATGTCTTCCCGGTCTGTCATGCTCCGAGACAATCCTTGAGCTGTTTGAGGCTTCGATGAAGCCAGGTTTTGATCGTACCGACCGGATGACCATAGCGATCCGCCAGTTCCTGTCTGGAATAGCCATCGAGATAGGCAAGTTTCACCGCCTCGCGGCGATCCTGTTCCAATCCTTCCAGGCACCAATACAGCTTCTGCAACTCTTCACTGTGTTCAATAAGGTCGACTGCCGACGGCCCCGGATCGCGGGCATTTGTTGTTGCGGCTTCGTCAAACACGGTGGTCACCTGCCGGCGCCTCACTTCGTCCAGCGCACGGTTGCGCGAGATGGTCACCATCCACGTGATCGGCGAAGACCTCGCCGGATCGAACTCTCCCGCGCGCTGCCAGATCTTGACGTACACTTCCTGCGTAATCTCGTCAGCCAACTCCCGACGTTTCAATATACGCCAGATGACGCCGTAAAGTTTCGGCGCAGTCGCTGAATAGAGTTGCTCGAAGGCTAATCGATCGCCTTCGGCAACGCGCTTGAGCAGGACTGTAACGTCGCCGGCCGATCTCAGCATTCTGCAAAGGACTCCGAGAAGTTACGCTGGGACGGCCGAACGGCAACGCATCGATGTCATCAATTTTGCTTTCTTCACTTTCCGTCCCCTGGTCTTTCCCTTACCCGCTATTCGCCGGAAGCCATGCCATGATCGGTCAGCTAGAACGGTAGCCCGCATAGCCGCGAGCAACGTCATTCGAGCCGAATGGTATTGAAAGCGCAAGCTCGATACCGGCTTGCCGCGAACCTGCGCGCTGCTTTCCCTCGCCGACGCGCAACAACACATTGAATTACGCACGACCGCGTCAAAGGTTTCAGGCT
>CAYGRH010000433.1:0-2465 GCA_964352165.1 uncultured Hyphomicrobiaceae bacterium
GCCACGGGCTCGGGTTTTCCATCGACGCACTGGCGGACCGCAATCTCATCAAACGGAATTTCGATGGCAGGCCGTCTGCCCACATCGAAAGCATCTACTGGAGCAAAAAGCGCGCGAAGGAAAGCGAGGCCAAGTGAGATGACGCGCATTTATCTCAGCAACGAGACGACGAACTACAAAACCAATGGAGAATGCATGATGTTGAAAGTCTCAAGGACCATCCTCGCTTCGGCAATTGCTGCGAGCTGCGTCATGGCGGCCGGCGCCGCCGCTACAGCCACTGCCAAAGGTGTGGAATACAAGGATGTCGCCGACATGCTCATCGCAGTCATGGTGGCAGACCGCACGGTCTACACGAAGAAAGTCGTCCAGCGCCTCTCAGCAAAGGAAAAGGTGATCAAGGCTTCTGAGCACTTCGATGATGACAAGGCTCTGCCGCTACCTGCTCAGATGTTCCGCTTCGGTGCGGAGGCCGTTGCCGATAAGACCGACAAGTTCAGTTATTCGCTTTTGTCGATGTGGCCCATCAACAAGCAGAACGCACCTCGCACCGAGCTCGAGAAGGAAGGTCTGAAATTCGTTGCCGAAAACACGGGCGAGAATTTTTACGGCGAGGAAGAGCTCGGCGGGAAGAAGTACTACACCGCAGTCTATGCCGATGTCGCAGTCGCCAAGGTTTGCGCCAGTTGCCACAACGAACACAAAGACACGCCCCGCAAGGACTTCAAGGTCGGCGATGTGATGGGTGGCGTGGTGATCCGCATCCCAATGACCAACTGACGCTGATAGCGCGGGCCATTCTAGCAAGCGGCCCCGCTTCCAAACCCCAACCTCGAAATATTCGCAACGATCAGGAGTGCAAAATGACGCCGGAGAAAATCCAACTGGTGCAGGACAGTTTCAAGAAGGTGGTACCGATCGCACCGCAGGCAGCGGACATATTCTATGCCCGATTGTTTGAGATTGCCCCCAATGTGCGACCCATGTTCCCGGACGATATGAGCAACCAGAAGGACAAGCTTATGGGCATGCTCGGGACAGCGGTCAACAACCTGCACCAGGTAGAAACGATCATCCCCGCTGTCCAGGAGCTGGGGCGAAAGCACGTTGAATACGGTGTGAAGGATGAGCATTACAAGCCCGTGGGCGAAGCTCTGATCTATACTCTCGAAAAAGGCCTCGGGGAAGAATTCACACCCGAAGTCAAGGAAGCCTGGGTCACGACCTACACGACGCTGGAAGGGGTGATGACTGCTGCGGCTGCCGAAGTTGCGGCACCGGTAGAAAAGAAGGGCTTGTTCGCCCGCATGTTTGGATGATCGACGAGGCCTCAGAAGCAGGTATGCACTTGGCTGGCGATTGACCTCGCGTCAAAACCTTTCCCCCGCCAAGTGCGCTGTTCCCCTGACCAAGTCCGCGGCTTCGAAACGGTATTGCCCCGCTAAGCCTTCACCGGTTTCGGTTTCGCCTTCAGCGTCCCTTGCCAAAGGCCGCGCGCGATCAGGGGCGCAAGTTACAATGTCTTCAGAAAATTGGAGTATTGATTACGGCCGGGCAGCACCCAACGGCGCGTCGGTTCATCCGGCAGGCGGCAGCTTTTGCTCGCCGGGATCAATCGGGTCGGAGCCGGTTGAGGGCAAGATTTGGCAAGTGAGCAGCCGTGCTTCTAGCGATTTTCGGCTTTAGCGTTTTCATTCTAGCCCTACCGGGCAGGCGGAGTGGATCGGCGGCTTTTAATAGCGAACAGATGCCCCTTCGCGACGACAGCCCCCAAGCGGGAACGCCGGCCAGGTGTGGCGCCTGTTAGTGCTGGTTCATGCCTGCCTTTGGCTCTTCATGACCGCGAGACTGTCAGCGAATTGGCTTTATCGATAGGACGAAAGCTTGAGGAATAAACTCGTGCGCAATCTCGCTACGTTGGCCGTATTGATCGGCCCGGCACTCGCGTCGTGTAAGCCCGCGTCGGTCGTCAATGACCCAATTCGCGCCGAGTTTGTTGAGGCCTGTGAAGGCCGCATCGAATACAGATCGATGAAGGCTGATAGACGGACTGCCTACTGTGAGTGCGGCTACGACAGGACAATGGTTCAGCTTACAGATGAGGAAAAGCAGGTTGCACGCTTTTATCTCCTGACACAGGTCGGTGTTGATGTCAGTTCCCGGAACTTCGTCAATAGATCCAACATGAACGGCATCGGAAAAGCGTCAAAAGCGATCGGAAACGCAGGCAAACAGTGCGGGTAGTTTCCGGTACTGAAGTGACCGTGACCTAGGGCTGGTAAGAAACGGCCTGCGTCCACGGCGAATAAACCGCTCGCCTGGCCACCTCTTCACGATAGCGAAGTTGCGAAGCAACACCCGCATTGCGATGGAGTACGGAAAATTACCGATCCATCAGGGCTCGAAAACCGCATTCGGGTTTCCGCAGGCAGGTTTTCAGCATATAATGAGATGACATTTCGAGC
>CAYGRH010000434.1:0-1403 GCA_964352165.1 uncultured Hyphomicrobiaceae bacterium
TTTGCTCCGAGTTCGCTAAACCTTGGATCCCGGCAATAAATGCCGGGATGACCGTTGAGCTTTTAGCAATCGGCCTGCCCCAGTTTGGATGTCATCCCGAGGCTCGTCCCCGGGATCCAACTTTCCAAATGCTTAGCGGCCCACCGGGTCCAAAGACTACTCGAGAACCTCAACTCGCACACCATGCCAAAAGGCTTCCGCATTCCGGGTTTCAATTCTAACGGCATCGTCCCACATGAACTCCGCCCCGTTGACAGCCAAGTGAAGCTTGCCAACAACATCAATTGTTATGTCGAACAGTACTTTCTCATCGCCATACTTCGCTTTTCGTTCGAGTACCTTCGGCTTTGCGAACTCCGATGACAATATATGGGCAATATTTTGGTCCCGGTAATCCCGAACTGAACCAAGCAAATCACCAGTGTTCGTAGATCCAGCTAATTTCTTAGCCTCTGACAACCACTGACTAACCTTTGCTGCCTCTACATCTCCCCTGACAGTTCCTGCCGCCTTATAAGATTCCACAATAGCCGCGTGCATTAAGGGATCGCCATCTTGAGGCGGAGAAGAAAAACCACCCGCGAATCGGTCAAACATTTCTTTGCATAGATGGGATTCAACGTCGGGGTGATCCACGAGCCAAACGACCGCTGGAATGCTATCTCGATCTCGGACCGTATTATCATTACGAACTCTATCCCAAAGTGCGCAAAGACGAGTTAGTTCGTGCTCATGCATCGCCTTTCCAAGCGCATTGAAGGCGTAAGCTGCATGGGAGTTCGGGATTTGCTTAGAAATGATATCGGTGTGTAGCAAGATTTCATTGGTTGAACGAACGCGCAGCAAGACGCGCGCCTTATCGACAAGGCGTTGCGTTTTGTCCTTCGCCAGCTTGATCCGCTCTTCAGCGGAAATCTTCGAGTTCCAGGGTCGTAGCATGGGCCTCAAGTTTCACATGGGTCAGCAGCGAATATTGATCATCCGAGAAATTATTACGTTATGGGGGCCGTAGCTACCAGCATCCACCACCTTGACCCCCGCTCCCTCTGCACCCACTTCCCCACCAGCTCACAACATCGGGGGAACACCATGCGCGCAGGCTTCACCGCACTCATCACGCTCGCCGTCGCAACAGCCCTCGGCGCAGGCACCGCCGCAGCCGAGCCCACCGCGCTCAGCCTCGCGACGGCAACCAAGGGCGGCGGCTTCGAGGTGTTCGGCAACGCAGCAGCCGCCATCATCAACGAGACCGACCCGACGCTGAAGGTGGAGGCGAAGAACACAAAGGGCAGCCTGGAAAACATCGGCCTGCTCGCGAACGGCACGTTCGACCTCGGCCTCGTGCAGGGCGTCGCCGCCCATGAGGCGTTCGAGGGGATCGATCAGAAACCCGTGCACCTGAA
>CAYGRH010000434.1:1413-2457 GCA_964352165.1 uncultured Hyphomicrobiaceae bacterium
GGCATCGGCTGGCCGGGCTTCACCCGCGTGATGGAAACAGGCGGCCGCTTCATCGGGTTTTCAGACGACGACGTGGCGAAGGTGACGGCAAAGCACGCCTTCTTGAAACCGATGACGGTCCCGGCTGGCTCCTATCAAGGACAGTCCGAGCCCATCCAGGCCATCGGCGTGTGGAGCTTTATCCTGGCGCGGCCCGACCTGCCAGACGACGTGGCCTACCGGCTTGCCAAGGCGCTGCATGAAGCCCAGTCAAAGCTGGAAGAAAAGCTGCCGCAAGCGAGCGAAACTCTGCCCGCAAACACGTTCGCCGGCGCGGACGAAAAGCGCATCCATCCCGGCACGCTCAAGTATCTGCGCGAACTGGGGCTGTAGGAACCGAACTGTAGGCAACCAGCCCCGCACCCGCCTGCCGAGTGTGGGTAAACTCAATTCGCTCACGGCGCATATCGCTCGCTTTACTCGCTGCGCCTCCGCGAGGGCGGCCCCTGGCCGGTTCGCCTTGCTCCACGGCCCTGCGGGCCGATTGGCCACTGCCAACGCTCGCTCAACCGCACCGTCGGAAGGCAACCAGCCCCACACGGGCTTGCCCAGTGTGGGCCAATATCAGAGATTGAACTGATAGCTCGCCGGCACCCAGCGGAACGCTTCGCCCGAGCGCTCGACGAAACCGACGGCCGGGAACGGCATGTGATAACCGATGGACGGGATCTGGTCGTGCGCAACCTGATCGAGGATGCGCTTGCGCGTGGCGATCGCCTTGTCCTTGTCGGCATCGAACAGGACGTGCCACTCCGGCTTCATCAGCGACATGACGTAGTGGTTCGTCACATCAGCAAACAGCAGGAGGGAACGCCCCTCGCTCTCAATGCGGAACGCCATCATTCCCGGCGAATGCCCCGCAGCATCGACCGCCTGAATGCCTGTCACCACATCCTGGCCGGGTATGAGGAAAGTCGCTTTTTCGGCCAGAGGCACAGCATTTTTCATGAACAGCTCGCGGTTCTTCAAGCGGCGTTCGGGAATGTTCTCGCCGGCCTTCCAGTA
>CAYGRH010000435.1:0-2446 GCA_964352165.1 uncultured Hyphomicrobiaceae bacterium
CGGCGATCGATCCACTCAACGGCTCGGTCAATTCCGATGCCCATGCCGCGGTCGGCACCATTTTTTCGTTCCTGCCGCGCCGCAGCCGTGGCGATGAACTTGAGCAGCCCGAAGCCTTCTGCCAGGACGGCGACCGTCAGATGGCCGCGGGCTTCATCGTCTACGGACCCAATACCTCGATTGTGCTAACCGTTCGCGATGGCACCCACATTTTCAAATACGATAATGCGGCCGAGCGATACGTACTGACCAGCGAGCATGTTGCGATCCCGAAGATGGCGCGCGAATACGCCATCAACGCGTCCAATTACCGCCACTGGGATGAAGCCATCAGGTCGTATGTCGATGATTGTCTGAAGGGTGTCGAGGGCGTGCGCGGGTGCGACTTCAACATGCGCTGGATCGGCTCGCTTGTGTTCGAGGTCTACCGGATCTTCAACCGCGGCGGCATCTATCTGTATCCTGCCGACAGACGCCCCGGATACGCGCAGGGCCGGCTGGAACTGATCTTCGAAGCCAACCCCATCGCTTTGCTGGTCGAGCAGGCAGGCGGCGTCGCCACCACGGGACGCAACCCCATCCTCGACATCACGCCCAAGTCGCTGCATCAGCGCGTGCCCATCATTACGGGCTCTTTCGCTGAGGTCGACTATGTGCGGCGTCTGTATTCGCACCCCCAGGCTGAAGGCGAGCGCTCACCGCTGTTTGGTCGCCGGGGGTTGTTCCGCGTTTAACAACAAACCGCAAGCGGAGCCGGGCCTGTCCGGCAACCGCGTTGAATACGAATTCGGGAGAAGAAACGACCTATGTCCGCCAAGCATCCGATCATTTCAGTCACCGGTTCTTCAGGCGCAGGCACCACGTCTGTCAGGCAGACATTCGCCCAGATTTTCCGGCGAGAGAAAGTCAACGCCGCGTTCATCGAGGGCGATGCCTATCACCGCTATGACCGCGAGGAAATGATCGCGCGCGGCAAGGAGGCCGAAAAGGATGGCGACCGCGCGTTCAGCCATTTCGGCGCCGAAGCCAATCTGCTTGAAGAACTCGAAGCCACCTTCCGCTCCTACGGCGAAAACGGCACGGGCAGAACGAGGCACTATGTGCACGACGACAAAGCGGCCGCCATTTACGAAAAGGAGCCGGGAACATTCACGAAGTGGGAAGAAATCCCCAGCGGAACGGACCTGCTGTTTTACGAGGGCCTGCACGGCGCAGTCGTCACCGACAAGGTCAACGTCGCCCGCTACCCCGACCTCAAGATCGGCGTTGTCCCCGTGATCAATCTCGAATGGATCCAGAAAATCCATCGCGACAAGGAGGCCCGCGGCTATTCCGTCGACGATGTCACCGCCACCATCCTGCGCCGCATGCCCGACTACGTGAAATACATCTGTCCGCAGTTTTCCGAAACGGACATCAATTTCCAGCGCGTGCCGATGGTCGATACGTCCAATCCGTTCGTTGCGCGCTGGATCCCCACGCCTGAAGAATCGCTGGTTGTTATCCGCTTTAAAGACCCGCGCGGCATCGACTTTTCATACCTGCTGTCGATGATCAACGGCTCGGTTATGTCGCGCGCCAACGCCATCGTGATACCCGGCGGCAGGCTGGATCTTGCCATGCAGCTCATCCTCACGCCGATGATCATGCAGCTCATCGAGCGCAAACGCCGCGTCTTCTGATTGCGCGTTCACCCGGCGGAAACTGCACAGCGTGTCCCCGGCTATTCCCCGCCGCCGGGCCAGTTGGGCTTGGAAGCCCTCCCAAGAGCCGTTATGTCTGTCGCATATGTGCCGAAGGCCCGCCGATGTGTTGGCGTAAAGCCGCTGCGGACGATCCGTGAATACCCGATTAGGAACTTGTCGCCATGAGCAACTCTGCCTCCCGCCCGATCACCATCGCGCCCTCGATCCTTTCGGCCGACTTCTCCCGCCTCGGCGAAGAGGTTGCTGCCATCGACCGGGCCGGGGCCGACTGGATTCACCTCGACGTCATGGACGGCCACTTCGTCCCCAACATCACGTTCGGTCCCCCCGTGATAAAGGCCATCCGCCCCGCCTCCGCCAAAGTGTTCGACTGCCACCTGATGATTGCACCGGCCGACCCCTATCTCGAAGCCTTCGCGCAAGCCGGTGCCGACATCATCACGGTTCATGCCGAAGCCGGCCCCCATCTTGACCGGTCTTTGCAGGCGATCCGCGCGCTGGGCAAGAAGGCGGGCGTTTCGCTCAACCCCTCGACTCCCGAATCCGTTCTCACCTACATCCTCGACCGGCTCGATCTTATTTTGTTGATGACGGTCAACCCCGGCTTCGGCGGACAGGCGTTTATCCCTGCCGTGGCAGACAAAATCCGCCGCATTCGCGAGATGGTCGGCGACCGTCCCATCGACATCGAAGTTGACGGTGGCGTAACGCCCGAAACTGCAGCCATCGTCGCTGAGGCC
>CAYGRH010000436.1:0-2435 GCA_964352165.1 uncultured Hyphomicrobiaceae bacterium
GCATTGACATCGTGGTCTGGGCGGCGGCGGGGGCTGGTTTTGTGCCCGGCTCAATGGCAGGGTTGGCGGTGGTGGGGTTGGCTTGAGCTTGGCTTGCAACTGGACTTGAAGCCTGCCGCGGGGGCTCGTGGGTTGTTGCGTCTCGTGCGGGCGCAGCTGGCTCCTTAGATTTTACGGTGATGACGGCGATTGGAGTTCCAACTGCGATTTCGCTGTCGCCTGCAGGAACGAGGATGGCTCCGATCGTGCCAGCATCGATCGCCTCGACCTCCATCGTTGCGTTTGACGTTTCGATCTCTGCGATGATGTCACCGGGACTGATGTCCTGCCCCTCCTTGACGAGCCAGCGCGCAAGCCGGGCTTGCCGGGTTTCAGCCGTCAGGGATGGCATCAGGATCTGCGTTTGCATCTTCAGGTTTTCTCGTCGTCGTGCGCTGGTGAGCTTTGATGGGAATTCGTGAGACAGGTCAGGAGACAGGCTCGCCGTTTGCCCAGACATCGGCATCGCGCTGTGATGCGTCGGGTTCATCGTCGGATTGGGCAAAGCGTGCTGCGTCGTTGACGATGTCGCGCACCTCTTTGTCGATCTCGCGTAAATCGTTTTCGGCAAGACCCAGCCGCAACAGACCGGCGGCGACCAGTTCTATTGGATCGCGCTCACGTGGGTTGGGGCCGGCTGCATCCTCGGACATATATTTCGCCGGATCCGCCATGGAGTGGCCACGGTAGGCCTGAGTGCGCATCTCTAGGATGGTGGGTCCCTGGCCCGAGCGGGCGCGGTCGGCAGCCGCGAGGCCCGCGCCCATCACGCTGTGCACGTCCATGCCGTCGACAATGGCGCCTGGAATGGCGAACGGTGTGCCTCGTTCAGCAAGCGCAGGCTCGCCTGACGGGGCGTCGTTGCCGGGCCTGTTATTCTCGATGACGAAGACAATGGGCAGCGCCCAGCGCGCAGCCATCGCAAACGTTTCAAAGACCTGACCTTGATCTGCTGCGGCATCGCCAAGAAAGCACCAGGTTACAGCGCCATTGTCGCGATAGGAATTCGCGAATGCGAGGCCTGCTCCGATCGGTACGTTTGCACCGACGATGCCGTGGCCGCCGTAAAAGCCGTATTCGGGCGCAGCCATCAGCATGGAGCCTGCCTTGCCGCCGGCTACGCCACTGCGCCGCCCCGTCAGTTCGGCAAACAATGCACGCGGTTCAATTCCGCAAGCCAGGACGTGGCCATGGTTGCGGTAGGCGGTAATCGTCTGGTCGCCTGGAAGTGACGCCATCTTCAACCCCGTCACGATGGCTTCCTGGCCGATGTAAAGGTGACAATAGCCGCCGATGTAGCCCATGCCGTAGAGCTGACCGGCTTTTTCCTCGAAGCGGCGGATCAACAGCATCGTGCGATAGGCTTGGCGCTCGTCTTCCTTGGAAAAATCGACGGGAGTGTACTCGAACGGCTGGAAAGAGGCCGCGGCCGCCTGTTGGCCCACGCTCTTGCTGTCGGTGGCGGCAGCCGGGTTGTTGGAGCCGGGCGCAACTCTTTCTGGCGACATAGGTTCTCCCTCGGTTCTCCCTGGCGCCGTGCGGCCGCGGACCGCGCGCAGGTGCGAGCGGGATCGAGACGCAAACCTACACGAGGGTGTGGGGCAAGACCAGACAAGCCAAGAGCCCGGCATCTCAACCTTTTTGCCGGACCTGCAGGTGAACTCACGAACGTGGCATCGGCCAATTATTCGGTGCGGTATAGACGGTCGCGGGGATGAGCATATCCGAGGACGTCGCGGGCCACTTCCTCGATCAGATCGGGGTGCGGCGGCTCGGCTGTCAGTAGATTTACGTCGCGGGCCAGCCGGTCGCGAACGGCGCTGAGGCTGGCAATTTCGAGGTCGAGGATCTCGGAGCGGTCGATCAGGGTCGTGCGGGCTTCCACACCATGGCGTCCATAGACGGCATGGTGGGCAAAATAGGCCGACAGGGCGAGGCAGCCGAGCACGAAGCCAGCCTGCCATACGCGTGTAAGCCAATTTCTGTAAGGCCTGGGGAACACTTGAAGAACCTGAGATACGCAAAACGCTACTGTTACGGTCTCAAGTTATCGCGGCAGGTTTAAGATACCCGTAAAACGGGAAAGTTTCTCGGTTAAGTAGTGCTGTGGTTGTGTCCCGAGTTGGAGCAAATTCAGGCCGATTATTCGGATCTGAGGCAGCCGTAATCGAAGTTTTCAGACAGGTTGTCGGGGCGGTAAGGGTTTTCCTTGCCGCCCTGCCGTTTCGATCACGCGCACTTCGCTTCGCTGATCGGACCGGTTCTCAGACGGCTCTTGTGCCGCGCAGGATCGAGCGGCCGGCGTAGCGGGCGATGTCGCCAAGCTCGCCCTCGATGCGGATGAGTTGGTTGTACTTCGCCAGTCGGTCTGAGCGGCACAGCGACCCGGTCTTGAT
>CAYGRH010000437.1:0-2430 GCA_964352165.1 uncultured Hyphomicrobiaceae bacterium
ATGGCAAAACTTCTTTCACTTTAAATAGGCGAGCCAGACTTCCATCTACGCCATGCTTGCGATGATCAGGGAGGATCTCGCCGCCCTCAACATCAAGCCCGATGTCTTCTTTTCGGAGGCGTCGCTGACGGCAGGCGGCGTCGATACGGTTGCCGAAGCCATCGAGGACCTGCGTGCCAAAGGGCTCGTCTATGACGGCCGCCTGCCCAAACCCAAGGGCCACGAGGACGACGAGTGGGAAGATCGCGTCCAGCCGCTGTTCCGCTCGACCCAGTTCGGCGATGACGTTGATCGCGCGCTGATCAAGTCCGACGGCACCTACACGTACTTCGCAGCCGATGTCGCTTATCACTATACCAAGCTGAAACGCGGCTTCCTGCACCTCATCAACGTCTTTGGCGCCGACCACATTGGCTACATCAAGCGTATGAAGTCGGCTGTCGCGGCATTGTCAGATCAAAAGGCGGAGTTCGACATCAAGGTCTGCCAGCTCGTGCGATTGTTCCGCGCTGGCGAGCCGGTCAAGATGTCGAAACGGGCCGGTACGTTTGTGACCTTGCGCGACGTGGTCGACGAGGTCGGTTCCGATCCCGTTCGCTTCATGATGCTCTATCGCAAGAACGATGCCTCGCTTGATTTCGATTTTGCCAAGGTGACGGAGCAATCCAAGGATAATCCGGTTTTTTACGTTCAGTATGCTCACGCGCGGGCGGCCTCCGTCTTCCGCAATGCGAAAGAGGCGTTCCCTGATCTCGACACCTCGACGGCCGGCCTGACGAAGGCCGACCTGTCGAAGCTCGTTCACCCCGGCGAGATCGAACTCGCCAAGCTGTTGGCATCGTTTCCAAAATTGGTGGCGGGTGCCGTTCGTGCGCACGAACCGCACCGGCTGGCATTCTATCTGTACGAGGTCGCGAGTGCGCTGCACGGTCAATGGGCGCGAGGCAATGATTCGCCACATTTCCGCTTTATCCAGAGCGATGATGAGGGGATGACCGCTGCCCGTCTTGCCTTGGTTGCCGCAACTCAACAGGTGATATCTTCCGGTCTGGGAGTTCTTGGCGTGCAGGCCCCCGAAACGATGCGTTAGACTCTCGATTCGAGAGACCATGCGATCGATGATTCTACGAGGGGTTCAAGCATATGGCACGTTCGAATGGGCCGGGAGCGCCGCATGCACCGCCGCATGCTGCGCGGTCGGATGCACGACCCGCCACCAGACAGCATCCCAGCGAGCGCCAACCGGCTGCCACGTATCCTGACGAGCACGGCTACGCCGCTGACCCGCGATATCAGGACCATCAGGCCTATCCCGGCTCCGCTGAAGCCTACGATCCCCGCTATGCCCAGCCGCAGCCCGGCCACCCCGCACACGGTCAGCCTGCGCACGAACAGCATGGCCACAACCATGCTGCATACGCGGATTGGAACGAGCATACACAACCGCCGCGCGAGCCGGCTCCTTATCCGCCGCAGGATCAGCAACTTATGGGCCGTCAGGCCGGTCGCGATCCCGGCTTTGAACCCAGTTTCGGCCAACCTGAACCAGCACCCCGCGGTCCGGCTCACGGCCAGTACGCCCCTCAGTTCGATCCCTATCTGCCTGCGCATACTGAGCCATCGGCCTATCCGCAGGCCCGCGATCCCTACGCTGCCCCGCAGGCACCGCAAGGCGGCCATCAGCACGGCTATCCTGATCAAGTCGATTATGGCCAGGATGCTTACGCCCCCCAGGCCCAGGACTATCAGGCCCAGGACTATCAGGCTCAGGACTATCAGGCTCAGGACTATCAGGCTCAGGACTACAACGAACCGGCATTAAGAGGTGCCGCCTACGATGACCTGAACCCTACAGCCCCACCTGCGCGGGCCGACGCGCGCTATGACCGCGGGCCGGACACGACTGGTCACTATGCGAATGCCCCCTATCAGGGTGGCTACGACACCGGCCAATCCAATGACCAGACACGCCCGGCGAGCAATCAGCGCCCCGCCGATCAGGCCGGCTATGGCGACCAGCAGTATGCCGGGGCCGATTATCGGCAGCAGGGTTATTCCGAACCGGGCTTCGGTCACACAGACGCCTACGCCTCCGGTGGATCGGTTGCCGCGCAGGGTGGGCCTCAAGGCCAGTACTTGGAACAGGTCTATGACGACGAATACGAGGTCGAGGAAGATTACGAAGACGAAGAAGAGCCACGCCGCTCGGGCCGGATGTTCCTCATCGCAGGCGCGCTGATCGGAGCCATCGCAGTCGGCGGCGGCCTCGCCTACGGTTACAAGGTCCTGCTCGGCCCCGCCGGACAGTCCGATGGCAAGCCGCCAGTCGTGACCAGTGGCGCGCAGCCGACGAAGGTCCGCCCCGAAGAACCAGGCGGGCGCCAGTTCAGCCATACCGATTCCAAGATCATGGACCGGCTGGATACAAAC
>CAYGRH010000438.1:0-2403 GCA_964352165.1 uncultured Hyphomicrobiaceae bacterium
CAGGGGAGACGTCCAGTCGATAACTCGTTCCGTTGACGCAACACATACGGTGCACTGCGATGGTTCAGCGGATTGCCCACCGCCTCGCCTTCGGCTAACGAGTTGCCATGTCAAAACAAGCGTCAAAGAAAGCCTCCCGTCCGGCGAAGCGGTCCGCACCTGCGGCCGGCTCGCCGAAGTCCGGTGTCATCCATGTCCGGGGTGCGCGCGAGCACAACCTCAAGAATGTCGATCTGGAGATCCCGCGCGATGCCCTCGTTGTGTTCACGGGGCTGTCGGGTTCGGGCAAGTCCTCGCTCGCGTTCGATACGATCTACGCCGAAGGGCAGCGGCGTTATGTTGAAAGCCTTTCGGCTTACGCGCGCCAGTTTTTGCAGATGATGCAGAAGCCTGACGTGGATCATATCGACGGGCTGTCGCCTGCCATCTCCATCGAACAGAAGACAACAAGCAAGAACCCGCGGTCGACTGTCGGCACGGTGACAGAGATCTACGACTACCTGCGCCTCTTGTTTGCCCGAGTCGGTGTTCCCCATTCGCCCGCGACCGGCCTTCCCATCGAAAGCCAGACGGTCAGCCAGATGGTGGATCGCGTGCTGGCCCTTCCCGAAGGCGCGCGGCTTTACCTGCTCGCCCCCATCGTGCGCGGGCGCAAGGGTGAATTCCGCAAGGAGCTTGCCGACCTGCAGAAGCGCGGCTTCCAGCGCGTAAAGATCAACGGGGAGTTCCACGAAATCCCGGATGCGCCAAAGCTCGACAAGAAGTTCAAGCACGACATCGACGTCGTCGTGGATCGGATCGTCGTAAAGGGCGATATCGCCAGCCGATTGGCTGATTCATTCGAGACCGCCTTAGCGCTGGCCGACGGCCTAGCCCTTGCGGAGTTCGCCGATAAGAAGCTGGCTGCGTCGTCTGATTCAAAAAAGGCTGCCGGTGCGGGGATTCTACAGAACAAGAACGAGACGCACGAGCGCATCACGTTTTCGGCGCGCTTTGCCTGTCCCGTTTCCGGCTTCACCATTGACGAGGTAGAACCGCGGCTGTTCTCGTTCAACGCACCAGCCGGGGCCTGTCCCTCTTGCGACGGCCTTGGCACTGAGTTGCAGTTCGAGGCGGATCTCGTTGTTCCCGACGGATCGCTGTCGCTGAAAGACGGCGCGGTCTTTCCTTGGGCCAAGACAGGGGCCACTTCGCCCTACTACGAGCAAACCCTGCGGGCGCTGGCGAAGCACTATGGCGTTGACATGAAGACGCCGTGGGAGCGGCTGCCCAAGCACGTTCAGCTCGCGATCCTATTTGGAACCGGAGATGAGGACGTCGAGTTCGTCTATGACGACGGCGTGCGACGCTACAAGAACGCCAAGCCGTTCGAGGGCGTGATCGGCAACATCGAGCGGCGCTGGCGGGAGACCGACAGCGAGTGGGTGCGCGAGGAACTGTCACGCTATCAGGGTGCGCATCCGTGCGAAGCGTGCGGCGGGCACCGGTTGAAGCCGCAGGCGCTCGCCGTCAAGATCGGCGGGCTGCACATCGGGGAAGTCTGCGAGAAATCCATCAAGGCGGCCGACCAGTGGTTTGACGCCATGCCCTCCGGCCTGACGCAGAAGCAGAGCGAGATCGCGGGCCGCATCCTGAAGGAAATTACCGAACGGCTAAAGTTCCTCAACGATGTCGGGCTTGAATACCTCACGCTGTCGCGCAACTCCGGCACGCTGTCGGGCGGGGAGAGCCAGCGCATCCGGCTCGCCTCGCAGATCGGCTCGGGGCTGACGGGCGTCTTGTACGTGCTCGATGAGCCCTCCATCGGGTTGCACCAGCGCGACAACGATCGGCTCCTCGTTACGCTCAAGCACCTGCGCGATCTCGGCAATACCGTGCTCGTCGTCGAGCATGACGAGGATGCAATTTTGTCGGCCGATCACGTGGTCGACATCGGGCCGGGCGCTGGCGTGCATGGCGGCGAGATCGTCTCGCAGGGCACGCCCGAACACGTCAAGGCAGATCCCAATAGCCTCACGGGGCAATACCTGACGGGCAAGCGCGCCGTGCCGGTGCCGAGCGAACGCCGCAAGCCGGTCAAGCATCGCACGCTGAGTGTCGTCGGCGCGCGCGAGAACAACCTCAAGAACGTGACGGCTGAAATCCCGCTCGGCATCATGACCTGCATCACGGGTGTCTCCGGCGGCGGCAAATCCACGCTGCTGATCGACACGCTCTACAAGGCGGTTGCGCGCAAACTCAACAACGCGCGGGCGCATCCGGGAGAGCACGACAAGATCCTCGGGCTTGAGCACCTGGACAAGGTCATCGACATCGACCAGTCGCCGATCGGGCGCACGCCGCGCTCGAACCCTGCCACCTATACGGGCGCGTTCACGCCGATCCGGGATTGGTTCGCGGGGC
>CAYGRH010000439.1:0-2402 GCA_964352165.1 uncultured Hyphomicrobiaceae bacterium
CGCGAAAGCGAAGCGATGGACAATTGCCTCGATCAATTCGCCGAGCGGCTCGAAGAAAACCAATCGAAAGTGTTTTCCATTCGCAAAAACGGTCGCAGCGTCGCCAATGTCGAGATCGGCAACCATGATCAGGAAGTGACGATGCCTTGCGTTCTTCAATTGCGCGCGCCTCGCAACCGACGGGCATCGGCCGAAATCTGGCAGGCAACCTACGCTTGGCTCGGCACGCAGACGCTACGCCCGCGATATTCAAACACCGCCCGCCCCCAATCCGCCGTTGGAAGACAAGCTGCAAAATCGTTCTGGCAGGATTACATCGATCATCTCGAACCAAACGGGCTGGCCGATGCGTTCGCAGCAATTGCGATCACCCGCAGGCGAAGCCGCACGATCGTCGATATTTCAGACCTTGCAGCCCAACCGCCCTTAAGAGCGCGCACACGAGCACGCGCGCGGCCACAGACAAGTTCGAACATCCCGCCCGGCAATTAAAGCAAACACGCCGCACGGCAAGGCCGCGCGGTTTCGTTCAAAGGGCTGGACCTGCCGCCGGTGAAGAAAAAAGGCGCCGAAATCCGGCGCCTTTTCCATCCGTCAGACCAATTTCACCCACAAACAGCGGTGTGGCAGTCCTAACGAGACAAGCGCGGGTGATCGCGCTGAAGTCATGCGACGTGCCGGTCTTCACGATACTGGGTGCCCGGCTTGACCACACGCGGCTTGATGCGCGTCCGCACTTTTTCCACCCGAACCGGTTTGTCTTCGATCGCAATGAAATCGCGCGCCGTCGACCCCGCCTGCTCGGATTTCGCACTCCCACGCGGCACGGAGGCAGTAAATGGAGACAGGAATGCCGCCTGCCAAGCTTCCGCGAAACGTCGTGTCGACTCGAGATACTGCTGGGAAGCCTGCTGCGCAAACCGCATCTGCTCCTGTTGCACCTCGGCCATCGTGCGGCAACGGCTCATGCGCGCCGGCAACTCCAGGTAGGCCTGAGCGCGCCGGCTGGCAAAGCCCCACATTTCAAGCTGGCAACGAGCTAGACCGCGACAACTTTGACCAAGCTCGACATTCGTTCCGTTGACTTTGCCGAAGTAGGCCTGCGCGGCCTCCTGCATCGGCCCAAAACCAAGGTCTTTCGTATCTGCCGTGCGTTTCATCGGTACGCTCCCCACAATGATTTGAACATTTTCGTTGACTAAAACCGGCCTAAGCCCGGCCTAAACCAAGCTTGTAACCGGGGCGCTCTCCCTTCCCGGGCCGACGCGCCGTTCTTAGCTTTGAAGTATGTCGCTTTAGCGCTTCTTAAACATTGATCGAGATCGAATTTCACAACTATAGCGCGACTTTTTAACAAGGCCATCGCGGTCGCGCCCCTA
Organism: uncultured Hyphomicrobiaceae bacterium; assembly: GCA_964352165.1. Taxonomy (GTDB): domain Bacteria; phylum Pseudomonadota; class Alphaproteobacteria; order Rhizobiales; family Hyphomicrobiaceae; genus CAYGRH01. The sequence continues at coordinate 1,380 of CAYGRH010000439.1, forward strand.
CGCTTCTTCCAATCGACAAATGCATCCCCAGACCGCCAAAAACCAACACGTCGAAGCCGCAACCATAAATTGAGTCGTAAAAGTTGATAAAACCGCTGCGTTCATAATGCAGTAGCCGATATTGACACCGAAAGCCCGAGGAAGCTTCAGTGAACTCAGCGTAAAGACGGTAAGCCGGCTGACGTTGGCATGTTCTTGCCTGGGTTGAGTAGCGTGCGGGTATTCAAGCAAAATTCCTGCCTTTATCCAGCCACTGATATATTTCGGTGGATAACGCTTGCCGCATTCTTGCTGGCTGCGGCTACCAGCGCGCGAGCTGGAAATGAAAAACAGGGCCCGCCGCCTCCGCGCAACTACGAAGTGTTCGCCGGAGCCGATGTTTCGTCCCACGTCTGGCTGGCTTATTCCGGCGTGACCATGGCCCCGTTCGCCGATATTCATTCCGACGGTTTGCGGCTTCGCGTCTCTGGCGGAATGGGCGAATATAAATATCTGGCCCAGACGCGGATCAATGACTTCGCGATGACGCCTTTCCACGCCCAGGTCACTTACGCCGAGGCCCTCGTCGGCTATCTCAAGCGCATGGGCGCGCTAACCGCCAAGGCGTTCGTCGGAATAGCTGCAATTGAACATGCGATCCGCCCGCTTGATCCGCAAAACCGATCGCAAGGCTTCGAGTATGGAGCAAAGGCTGTCGTAGAGCTCTGGCTGAACATTGGCGATCACGCCTGGGCCTCGGTGGATGTCGGCTGGGCACAGGCGCACAACACGCGATCAGGCCGCGGCAGGCTGGGATATCGGATTGCCCCGCAGCTTTCGCTCGGGATTGAAGCCGGTTTCAACCTGGATCGGCAGGGCGAGTACAAGATCACCGATGAAGCCGAAACGCACCGCCGGGACGCCTTCGACTACGCGCGAGTCGGCGCCTTCGCACGCTACGAATGGTACGGCGGGGAAGTCTCCGCATCAGGCGGCCTGCTGGGAGATTTCACCGAGGACAAGGAACGCTCTGCCTACGCAACC
>CAYGRH010000440.1:0-2400 GCA_964352165.1 uncultured Hyphomicrobiaceae bacterium
TCGATCTTGAGCGCGCTCTTGATGGAGACTTCCAAGCGCTCCGGGCTTGCCGGCTTGATCACGAAATCGACCGCACCGGCACGCATCGCGTTGATTGCGGTGTCGACCGAGCCGTGAGCCGTCTGCACGATGATAGGGGGAATGCCTGGCTTGCCGTTCAGCTTGTCGAGAACGGCCATGCCGTCGACGCCGGGCATCACAAGGTCAAGGAGAACCAGGGAGATGGAGGAGCAGTCGGCTCCTTCGAGGATTTGCAAAGCCTGCTCGCCAGAGCTGACAGACTTGATATCAAAACCGAGGCGCTTGATGCACTCTTCGAGAATGCGGCGCTGGGCCGGATCGTCATCGACGATAAGGACACGTTTGGCCATTTTGAACTCGTACTCGACTCAAACTATTACACAACGAACCGGAACCGCGAGGCATGAAATGGGACGCCGACATGGCGGCCCTTGACGAGGCACTCGGTCACCAGCAACTCAACTTGGCTCTGAGACTGGCCTACAACGGTAAACAACCCGTTTCCGGCTGAGGCAGAGTGATGCTTTAATTCGGGTAAATCGCCGTCCGGCGCTTGAATACGGCACACTGCGCCGTCAGATTGTGCCAAAACCAGCCAGCACTTACGCACTTTTCCAATCTTCCGGAGCCTTTCATGACGCTGAACGCGCAGCCCTCGCAATTTCTTTCCAACCACCACTTTGCCGTACCCGGCCAAGCGAGCGGGGCTGATCAGAACGCCGAACTAGGCAATATCCCTGAGTGGAACCTTGCCGATCTTTACCCCGCCCCCGACGCTCCCGAAGTGCAGGCCGATATCGATCTGGCAGCCAAGGCTGCAATGCACATCAAGGACACCTATCAGGGCAAGCTGACGGAGGCTGCCATTGACGGCGGCAAGCTGGCCGAGGCGGTGAAGGCGTATGAAGCGTTGTCCGACACGATGGGCAAGCTGGGGTCTTATGCGGGCCTGCTCTACGCCGCCGACCAGTCGGATCCGGGCCGCGCGAAATTCTACGGTGACATCTCCGAGAAGCTGACCAACATTGGCACCGGCCTCATCTTCTTCGAACTGGAACTCAACCAGATCGACGATGCGGTCCTCGACAGGGCTCTCGAGCACCCCGAACTTGCCCGCTACGCCCCCTGGTTCGCCGACCTGCGCAAGGAGCGCCCCTACCAGCTCGATGAAAAACTCGAACGCCTGTTCACCGAGAAATCGCAGACCGGGCGGGGATCCTGGACGCGGCTTTTCAACGAGACGATGACGGCGCTGCGCTTCGATGTCGAAGGCGAAGCAGAACCTTTGACGCTGGAGCCGACCCTCAACTTGATGTCGAGCCCCGATGAAGCCAAGCGCCGCGCTGGCGCAGAAGCACTGTCAAAAGTCTTCGGCGAAAACATCCGCCTGTTCACGCTGCTCACAAACACTTTGGCGAAAGACAAGGAAATCTCCGACCGCTGGCGCGGCTTCAAGGACGTGGCCGATGCCCGCCACCTCTCGAACCGCGTCGAAGCTCCCGTGGTCGATGCGCTGGTCTCGTCCGTCCACGAGGCCTATCCGCGCCTGTCGCACCGCTATTACGCGATGAAGGCGAAGTGGCTTGGCATGGAAAAGCTGTCTCATTGGGACCGAAACGCGCCGCTGCCCGACAAGCCCGAGCGCACGATTGCCTGGAGCGAAGCCCAGGAAATGGTGCTGTCGGCTTACGCAGGTTTCGCGCCTGAGATGGCTGACATTGCCAAGCAGTTCTTCGACAAGGACTGGATCGATGGTCCGGTTCGCCCCGGCAAATCGCCCGGTGCCTTCTCGGCATCGACCGTGCCTTCCGTTCACCCTTACGTTTTGATGAACTATCTCGGCAAGCCGCGCGATGTGATGACGCTGGCCCATGAACTGGGCCACGGCGTTCACCAGTGGCTTGCCCGCGATCAGGGCCCGCTGCTTGCTCCCACCCCGCTGACGCTGGCTGAAACGGCCTCCGTCTTTGGCGAGATGCTCACGTTCAAGAAGCTGTTGGCCGAAACGACCTCGCCGAAAGAGAAAAAGGCGATGATCGCAGGCAAGGTCGAGGACATGCTCAACACGGTCGTCCGCCAGATCGCGTTCTACACCTTCGAGCGCAAGGTTCATGAGGCGCGGCGTTCAGGCGAACTGACAAGCGACCAGATCAACGCCATCTGGATGGAGGTGCAGGCCGAAAGCCTCGGTCCGGCAATCGACCTCAAGCCGGGCTATGAAGTGTTCTGGGCCTACGTCCCCCACTTCATCCACTCGCCGTTCTACGTCTACGCCTACGCCTTCGGCGACTGCCTCGTGAACTCGCTCTACGGCCTCTACCAGGAAGCCCACCCCGGCTTCGTCGAAAAGTATTTCGACATGCTGAAAGCCGGTGGCTC
>CAYGRH010000441.1:0-2399 GCA_964352165.1 uncultured Hyphomicrobiaceae bacterium
CGTTCGCTGCGCCTGCGCGGGCGCGTGGCTTTGCCACGGTTCGCCTTGCTCCACGGCCCTGCGGGTCGGTGTGTTGCGCTCTCGGCGCGTTTCGCTTTGAACTGAACGCTTTAACTGAAAACTCCAGGCTCGAGGAAAGTTGGATCCCGGCAATAAATGCCGGGATGACTGAAGTTTTCTGTGGCAACCGAGTGAGTAAAACTCTGGTGTCATCCCGGGGCTTGTTCCCGGGATCCAAGGGGCAGCGAACTCGGTCTTGTGCGGGTGGCACGCTGACTGCCCATGGTCGCCAATCCGGTTTTGGTTCAGCGCTTTGCCCTGGGCGGCGGGGATTTGTCCTTGAAGGCGCAGTGTTCGGCGATAGGGCAGCGCCAGCATTCCGGCGTGCGTGCCTTGCACAGGTAGCGGCCGTGCAGGATCAACCAGTGGTGTGCGTGCTGACCGAACTCGGCGGGGATGACGCGCAGGAGGTCTTCTTCGACCTGAAGCGGGTCCTTGCCCGATGACAGTCCCATGCGATTTGAAACTCGGAAGACGTGCGTATCCACGGCCATTGTCGGTTGGCCAAACGCCATGTTCATAACGACGTTCGCGGTCTTTCGGCCGACGCCGGGCAGTTGCTCAAGCGCGTCGCGATCGGCTGGGACTTCGCCGCCGTACTCGTCGATCAGTTGCTGGCTCAGCGCTATGACATTTTTGGCCTTGTTGCGGAACAAGCCGATTGTCTTGATCGCCTCGCGGACCTTGTCCTCGCCGAGGGCCACCATCTTGTCCGGGGTGTCGGCAATTGCAAACAACGGGCGCGTTGCCTTGTTGACGCCTGCATCCGTGGCCTGGGCGGACAGCACGACTGCAACGAGAAGCGTGAACGGATTGACGTGCTCAAGTTCGCCCTTAGGCTCCGGCTCAATTTCCGCAAATCGTTGGAATATCGTTGAGATTGCTTCTGCCGAAATTTTGGGCCGGCGGCGGGCGAGCTTGCGTTTGGTTGGCTTTTTAGCTGGGCTTGCGGCCTTCGTGCCGATCGTTTTTTTCGCAGCAGCGGATGAAGCGGCGCTTTTTGTCGCTGCCTGGCGGATGCGACCGGCACCGGACTTGGTTTTTTTGTTGTCGTCGGCTTTCATAAGGAGAGGGATTCCGATGCGATTTCAATCAAGGCAGACCACATGAACGAATTCACGCCAGCGGCGCAAGGTGAAGGGCGCTTCAAAGCCATCCTGACGCCCTACCGGTCGCTTGGGCCGCGCGGATTCCTGATCCTCATGGTCTGCATTGCAACCGTAAGTTTCGTCGTGGGCATCGTGTTCCTGCTTATGGGCGCTTGGCCGGTGTTCGGTTTCCTTGGGCTGGATGTGCTTTTGATCTACATCGCCTTCAAGCTGAATTACCGTTCGGGGCGGCAATACGAAATCGTCGATCTGACTCCCCAGATGCTGACGTTGCAGCGCTTTGACCCGGAAGGGCGCGAGCAAAAATTTGAATTCAATCCCTACTGGGTTCGGGTCCGATTGTCTGAGTGGCCTGATGGGCGGACGGTGATGCGGCTTGCCTCGCATGGCGAAGAGTTCGTGTTCGGGAGGTTCTTGACCGACGACGAGCGCAAGGAATTCGCAGAAGTGCTTGAGGGCGCGCTTGTCGAGGCTCGTCAGGCCCGGATCTAAGTTATTGTTGTCCCACACTTGGCAAGCCGGTGTGGGGACGCTCTTTATTTTCCCACACTCGGCAAGCCGGTGTGGGGACCGTTCAAGCACCGAAGACGTTCCAATTGGCGGCGCGAGCGAGGCGTTCGAGCGCCAGGCTTCCCAGCAGCGAATTTCCGTTGGCGTTGAGGCCGGGCGACCAGACGGCGATCGATGCCTTGCCAGGGACGATGGCGAGGATGCCGCCAGCAACACCGCTTTTGCCAGGCAACCCGACGTGAAAGGCAAAATCGCCCGAGCCGTCGTAGTGGCCGCAGGTCAGCATGATGGCGTTGATGCGCCTTGCGCGCTCACACGAAATGACGGAACTTCCGGTGAGCGGGGACCGCCCGCCGTTCGCCAGAAACAGGCCGCTGAGAGCAAGTTGGCGGCAGTTCATGGCAATTGCGCATTGGTGGAAATATACGCCGAGCGTAAGTTCGACGGGATGATGGATGTTGCCGAATCCGCGCATGTAGTTGGCGAGCGCGGCGTTGCGAAAGCCAGTGCGCGATTCCGATGCGGCGACTTTGTCGTCGCTGAATATCGAGGCGTCATCTGCCAGAAAGCGTACGAAGCTTAGAATTTCTCCGATGGCTTCGCGCGGCTGGTGGCCCGCCAGAATCGCGTCTGTCACGACGAGCGCGCCTGCATTGATGAAGGGGTTGCGCGGGATGCCTTGTTCGTGTTCGAGCTGAACGATTGAATTAAACGCCGTCC
>CAYGRH010000442.1:0-2396 GCA_964352165.1 uncultured Hyphomicrobiaceae bacterium
CCTGCTCCTGGCGCAGATCGACAAGGCCCTCCCTGGCCATTTCCAATGTCGCGCCAAACGATGCGGCTCGGACGGTGCGCGCATCCTCGCCAATCGGCAGGTATTGTTCGAGGAACAGATCTAGCTGGACCCAATCGCCGATCGACGCCCCTATGAGTCCTTCGAGGCGGTTGCGCGCGTCTTTGATCGACCAGACCTTGCGCGCCCTTACCGTGTGAACGACTTTGACCGTCCGCTGGCGCTGGATCGCGTAGGCCTTCAGCAGCGAATACATATCGGCGCCGTAGCGGATTTCGCGGCGGCGCTTGACGGTTTCGGGAGCCCCGCGGGCAAACACGTCGCGGCCGAGACGATGGCGCGTCAGGAGTTTGGCGGCGGATTCGCGCATCGCCTCAAGCCGCATCAATCTGAAGCTCAGGCGTTGTGCCAATTCCTCGGCGGACAACTGATCGCCCGGCGTTTCCTCCCTCGGCAGCAGCAGGCGCGATTTCAGATAGGCAAGCCATGCGGCCATGACGAGATAGTCCGCGGCAAGCTCCAGCCGGATGCGCTGCGCTTCATGGATGAAAGCGAGGTATTGCTCGACGAGTGCGAGAATGGAGATGCGGGCCAGATCGACCTTTTGCGTCCGCGCCATGGCGAGAAGCAGGTCGAGCGGGCCTTCGAAGCCTTCGACGTCGATCAGCAAAGCTTCAGAGGCGTCAGGCTCAATGCGATCGCCGCCGTCTTCCCAAACGTCATCGCTTGAGCCGGTTGCGGCGTTGTCATTGTCGCCATGATCGGTCGTGTCTTCGGCCATATCGCTCCGCATCCGCCGCGCAAGCCGCATTGGTGCCCGCGGTTCCGGCGAGTTGTGTGTGCGCCATATACACCAGATTCGCGGATTTATACCGAAAGCGTTGGCTTGGCGGCCAATTCGAGGGCTGCGGCAAGGCTGTGCTCTGCGCTTGCCAAGGCCCGATCATCCAGCGGCTCCGGCTCCTCGCTGATGCAGGCAAGACAGACTTCGAAGCGCCAGGCCGCTTGGTCGGCCAGTTGAGGGACGTTTGCGGCTGCCTCTTCCATTTCCGCCAGATCGCCGTTGCAGTGGAGGGCGATATCGCTGCCGGCGGCGATAACGGCCCGCGCGCGCGAACCGATGTCGCCGTCCAGTGCCTTCATGGATAGATCATCGCTCATGAGCAGGCCGTCAAAGCCCATGGCGTCGCGGATGATCCCGTTAATGACGGCAGGCGAGGTGCTGGCCGGGCGTTCGACATCGAGTGCTTTGAAGACGACGTGTGCAGTCATTGCAGCGGGCAGTGCGCGAAGCTGGGCAAACGGCGCGAAGTCGGTTGCCTCGAGTTGGCTGCGCGAAGCGTCAACGACGGGAAGTGCCAGATGGCTGTCGACGCAGGCGCGACCGTGCCCGGGGATGTGTTTCATAACCGGCAGGACCCCACCAGCTATCAGCCCGTCGGCTGCCGCCTTGCCGAGGGTCGCAATGGTGCCTGGATCATGCGCGAAAGCCCGGTCGCCAATGATGTCGTGGGCACCTTCGACGGGAACATCGAGAACGGGCAGACAATCGGTATTGATGCCCAGCGCACGAAGATCACGGGCCAGCAAGCGGTGGATGTCAAAGACTGCCGCGCAGGCGGACTGAGGATTTTGGGCGAACATCCCACCGTAGGTTCTTGCCGGCGGAAGTGCGCGGCCGAGCGGCGGGCGCAGTCGCTGGACACGACCGCCTTCCTGGTCGATCAACACCAGCAATCCTGATGCGCCGACCGCAGTCCTGGCGGCGTCGATCAAGGTTCGGATCTGATCAGGCGATGCGCAGTTTCGGGCAAACAAAATAATTCCTGCCGGTTTCACGCGGGCGAGGAATTCCGCCTCGGCGGATGACAGTTCGAGTGCCGAAAGTCCCGTAATCAGGGCGGCGCGGCCGCCGTGATTTTGCTCGGATGTCATCTTGTAGCGGCCTCAGAACGACGTGATCCAGCAGCTCGAATAGCCGGCGGACTTGAGTTCGCTGCAAACCTCATTGGCCTGCGCGCGCGACGCGGGAGGGCCGACGAGCAGGCGATGGTAGCGGCCTTTTTCTCCCAGGTTTGCTTCGCGAACTTCCGGTGTCTTGTTTGCCAGTACGGTAGGGTAACGCTGCTGAATGTCTGCAAACGTTTTGAGAGAATCCATCTGGCTCGATCCCGATACCGGGACGGATGCAAGGACGGCCACATACCCGTTGCTGCCGGAGGACGATGGGGCCGGAGCTGTCTTCGCAGCCGTCTTGCGGGGGGCGGCGGGCGCTTTCGGCGGAATTGCCGCGGTTTGCGTCGGTGCGCGCGGTGCTGTCTTGGCCGCTGGGGGCGCCTTTGGTGGCGTCGGTGCGGCGTTGGTTATGACTACAGGCT
>CAYGRH010000443.1:0-2395 GCA_964352165.1 uncultured Hyphomicrobiaceae bacterium
GCCTACCGCATGCTGTTCGGCCACCGTCCGCATTCCGTAAAGCCCGGGCAGAACGTTCTGGTCTGGGGCGCATCCGGCGGCTTGGGCTCTATGGCCATCCAGTTGTGCGCGACAACAGGTGCCAACGCCATTGGTGTCGTTTCCGAAAACGATAAGCGCGATTTCGTCATGCAGCTTGGTGCCAAGGGCATGATCAACCGCAAGGATTTCGACTGCTGGGGCCAGATGCCCAAGGTCAATTCGCCTGAATACCGCGAGTGGATGAAAAACACGCGCGCCTTCGGCAAGGCGATCTGGGATATCACCGGCAAGGGCGTCAACGTCGACTGCGTGTTCGAGCACCCCGGCGAAGCAACGTTCCCGGTCTCTGTGCTTGTGGTCAAACGCGGCGGTATGGTCGTGATCTGCGCAGGTACAACGGGCTTCAACCTGACGATGGATGCGCGCTATCTTTGGATGCATCAAAAGCGCGTTCAAGGTTCACACTTCGCCAACCTCAAGCAGGCATCACAGGCAAACAAGCTGGTCGTCGAACGCCGCATCGACCCATGCATGTCCGAAGTCTTCCCTTGGGCTCAAATCCCCAAGGCGCACATGCGCATGCGCAAAAACGAGCACAAGCCTGGCAACATGGCTGTTCTGGTTTCTGCACCCACAACGGGCTTGCGCACGCTTGAAGACGTGATCGAGGCATCGCGTACTCGCTTTGGCTGAGCTTCAGCCGGTTCCGCATCATCGGCTCCGCTTAGCCGCTGATAGCGGAATTGCTGGTTCGCCACGTCAGTAAATTAGAACTGGCCGGCGAGCGTCATTGGAACTAATGCAGGTGTCGGCTGCCCCAGGGGCGGCCGGCACCTTTTTTTGATGGCAAGGTCATGTTGCTGCGCATCGCCCCGCTCTTGTTTGTTCTTCTGTGGTCTTCCGGGTTCATCGCCTCCAAGGCGGGCAGCACCCACGCCGAGCCCTTCACGTTCCTGGCGATCCGCTTCGCACTCGTGCTTTCGCTGCTCGTTCCCTTTGTGCTGGCCATGCGGTTGCCCTGGCCGGACCGGCGCTCGACGTTGAGCGCAATGACGACCGGCATACTCATCCATTCCATCTATCTGGGAGGCGTATTGTGGGCGCTTCGGCTTGACATGCCGGCAGGCGTCGTGGCCCTGATCGTGGCAACGCAGCCGATCTTTACCGCGTTGCTCGCAGGACCGCTTCTGGGTGAAGAGATCAACGCCCGCCATTGGCTTGGGCTCGCGCTCGGACTGCTCGGCGTCGGTTTGATCCTTTCGCCGAAACTGCTGGGTGCCAGCGCCGGTCAAGGCTTTTCCGGCGGTCTCAACGCGATGACGCTAATCGCGACCGCGCTGGGCTTGGCAGGCATCACGATTGGGACCCTCAATCAGAAGATCAACGGCGCGGAAGGCCACCTTCTCGTATTGACCGTGCTTCAATACGTGGGCGCGCTGGCACTCACATTGCCCTTGGCCGCCATGACCGAAACGATGCAGGTCGATTGGACGCTGGAATTCATCGTGTCACTGGCCTGGCTCGTGATAGCGTTATCGATTGGTGCGATCGGCCTGTTGATGCTGATGATCCGGGCGAGTGCCGTTTCCCGCGTGACCAGCTATTTCTATCTGGTGCCCGCAATGACCGCTTTCATGGCCTGGATCTGGTTCGGCGAACAAATGACCCCGCTGCAGTTGGCCGGTGTCGCCTGCGCCATGTTAGCGGTCCTCGCCATCGCAAAGAATTCGCCCCGCACTGCCGGTTGATTGCGAACGGGATACGCCGGCATTTGGTCGAGCCAATTCGTGGCCTATGCCTCGACCTCTTCGCCCTTGCGCGCCGCCGACAGCTTCTTCAACTCAATCAATCCGCGATTGAGTTCGGCCCCCAGCAAAATTATCACCGCTGTCACCTGGAAGAAGATCAGCGCCACCATGAACTGGGACAGGCCTGCGTAGAACCGCGAATAATCGCTGAACTCCAGATAATACGAATACAAAATGGCCGTGCTGATCCACAGTAACGTCGACAGGACCACGCCCGGCATCACCTCCACCAGTGTCCTGCGGCCCGACGCCAGCCAAAGGTGCAGCGCGACAAGCAAGGTCGAGATCATTCCGGCTGCCAGCGCATAGCGGAACCCGGCGGCAAGCCACGTCGAATCGAGCAGTGACTTGACCCATGAAGGCTCGAACCGCGCAGCGACACCCGGACCGACAACGACCGCCCAGGCCACGATAAGCATCGTCAGCGCATTCCCGAAAACGAACAGGACGCTGATCAGCAGGCACAACGGATAAGTCCGGCTTTCGCGCACCCGGTAGGCACCGTTCAAGGCCGCGCGCAGGGTCTCAATCGCACTGGTCGCAAAAAACAGCGCGATCCCGCCACC
>CAYGRH010000444.1:0-2385 GCA_964352165.1 uncultured Hyphomicrobiaceae bacterium
GAATATTTCAACGCCGGACGTTCAAAGCTTTCAGCGTTCGCAGTCGCAGGTGGCGGCCACGCTTTCGCGGGCGGTCAGTCTCGGCCAGCGCAACCTTTAAACCGGAGTGGGCCGAATGAGTTTTCACGACATCCGCTTCCCGACGGAGATATCGCGCGCGAGCCAGGGCGGGCCGGAGCGGCGGACCGATGTCGTCGTGCTGGGCTCTGGGTTTGAGGAACGCAACAGCCCGTGGGCGGATTCGCGGCGGCGCTACAACGCAGGCTATGGCGTGAAGTCTATCGATGAGTTGAATGCGGTCGTCGCTTTTTTCGAAGAACGGCGGGGGCGGCTCTATGGGTTCAGGTGGAAGGATCACCTCGACTGGAAGTCGTGCCTTCCGAGCGGGGATGTGTCGCCGCTGGACCAGGTGATCGGGGTGGGCGATGGCGTCCTTGCGGAATTTCGATTGAGCAAGACCTACGGCAATGCATATGCGCCGTGGGAAAGGGCGATTTCCAAGCCGGTGGCTGGAAGCGTGCGTGTGGCGGTTGCCGGTGTGGAGAAAACGGCCGGTGTGGACTTCACGGTTGATGCTCAAAGCGGAGTTGTCTTGTTTGCGGGCGCGGCTGAGCCTGCAAGCGGCGAGATCGTGACGGCGGGGTTTTTGTTCGACGTGCCGGTTCGCTTCGATACGGATCGGCTGGAGGTGAACCTGCAGGGGTTCCGGCATGGCGCGATCCCGGACATTCCGGTGGTGGAGATCCGCGTATGAAACAGCTGCCAGGTGGCCTTGAGGCCTCGCTTGCAAGCGGCGTAACCACGTTGTGCTGGTGCTGGCGATTGACGCGGCGCGATGGGACGAAGCTTGGCTTTACTGATCATGACCGGAATGTCGCGTTCGAGGGCACCGTGTTTGAAGCGGCTGCCGGGTTCACGGCGAGCGAGACGAAGGAATCGGTCGGGCTTAACGTCGATAATCTGGAGGTGACGGGGGCGCTGTCATCGGAGCGACTAAACGATGAGGATCTGGCGGCAGGGTTGTTCGACGATGCCTACGTCGAGATTTTTCGCGTCGATTGGCAGGTGCCTGACAACCGCGTGCTGATGCGGACGGGCAGCCTGGGGGAAGTCAAGCGGGCGGGGAGTGCGTTTGCCGCCGAAGTGCGCGGGCTGGCGCATTACCTGCAGCAGCCCAAAGGACGGGTGTTTCAATATACGTGTGATGCCGATCTCGGCGATGGGCGGTGCGGGGTGGATCTTGACCAGGCGGGCTACACGGCGAGCGGGACGATTACGCTGGCGATCAGTTCGCGCGTTTTTCAGGTTTCGGGGCTTGAGGCATTCGAGAACGATTGGTTTTCGCGCGGGCTGTTGACGTTCAGCGGCGGTCTGCCGGATGGGCAGAGCATCGAGGTCAAAGCGCATACGTTTGCCAACAATGTCATCACGATCGAGCTCTGGGAAGACGCGCGCGGGCCACTTGAGTTGGGGCAGGCGTTTGAGGTCAAGGCAGGTTGCAATAAGACGATCAGAACGTGTGAAGCGAAATTTGCGAATGCGCTGAATTTCCGTGGGTTCCCGCATATGCCGGGTAACGATTTTGTTGCGAAGGTCGCGAGGTCGTCGCGACGCTAGATCTCCGCTTGCGCATCCTCATCAGGGCGGTTGAAGGGCTTTCGAAATGGTTGGACGGTCGGCGGGGCAGGTGTCACGCGGCGATGTCGTGCGCGTTGCGCGCGGCTGGCTGGGGACGCCGTACCATCATCAGGCGAGCGTGCGCGGGTTGGGGGCGGATTGCCTCGGGCTTGTGCGCGGCGTGTGGCGGGAACTCTACGGGTTTGATGCAGAGCGACCTCCGGCCTATGCGCCGGATTGGGCGGAAGCGACCGGCGAAGAAACGATGCTGGCGGCGGCGGGCCGACATCTCGTGCCGGTGCCGATCGATGGCCGGGATGCGGGAGACGTCGTCGTTTTCCGGTATCGCAAAGGAATTCCGGCCAAGCATTGCGGTTTGATGACGGGGCCTGGCGGCTTCATCCACGCGATGGAGGGAGGCCCGGTGTGCGAAGTTACGTTGAGCCCTTGGTGGGCGCGGCGCATCGCGGGCGTGTTTTCGTTTCCATTCGATTTGAACATTGAGGACGGTGGCTGATGGCAACGCTCGCATTGGCAGCGGCAGGTGCAGCGGTCGGAAGCGCTGTGCTGCCCGCAGGTATCTCTGTGCTGGGCGCTACGATATCGGGCGCTGCCATCGGTTCGCAGATCGGTGCGTTTGCTGGGTCGTATGTAGACCAGGCGCTTTTTGGAACGTCGGGCGAGACGCGGACGGTCGAGGGGCCACGTCTACGCGATCTGCATGTGACGGCGTCCACGGAGGGAGCTGCGATCCCCAGGCTTTATGGC
>CAYGRH010000445.1:0-2377 GCA_964352165.1 uncultured Hyphomicrobiaceae bacterium
GTTTGAAGGTTCTGGTAGTTGTCGTAGATCTGGCGGATCTCGCGGATCAGCAGCATCCCGTCCTGGCCCTGGTCATCGAGCCGGCCGATGAACGGCGAAATGAACGTCGCGCCAGCCTTCGCCGCCAGCAGCGCCTGCGTAGCCGAAAAGCACAAGGTGACATTGACCATCGTGCCCTCGCCCGATAGCGACTTGCATGCCTTCAATCCGTCCCACGTCAGCGGCACTTTCACCGTCACGTTGGGCGCGATCTTGGCCAGTTCGCGGCCCTCCGCCAGCATGCCTTCGAAATCGGTCGCGGCCACTTCCGCCGACACCGGGCCAGGCACGAGCTGGCAGATCTCGGCGATCACTTCCTTGAAGTCGCGGCCGGATTTTGCGATCAGCGACGGGTTCGTCGTGACGCCGTCGAGAAGACCCGTCGCGGCCAGATCCTTGATATCCGCGACGTCGGCGGTGTCGACGAAGAATTTCATGCGTGTCTCCTTTTCGGCCCTGGCGTTATTGCAGCCTTCAGTTCGCCGCCAGCCCTGGCCTAGGTTACCAATGTGATTCGATTGCGTCTTGTTTAGTCCCTAGGCGGCCCCTTTGAACAGCCTGCTCGACCTTGAACCTGAAAATCCGCCCCGCGCGCTGGCCCGCGTTCCCGTTCTGCTGCCTGTGGCGCTGGACCAGACGTACGACTACCTGATGCCCGCCGACACGGGAACCGGCGGCTTGTCAATTTCGCCCGGCAGCTTCGTGCATGTGCCGTTCGGCCCGCAAAGCCGCATCGGCATCGTCTGGGATAAGCCGTTCGGCGATACCGGCAAACCCGTTCCCGACAAGAAGCTTAAGGCCATTCAGGAGGTCCTCGACGCGCCGCCCCTGCCGGAGATTTCGCTGCGCTTTGCCGAATGGATCGCGCGCTACACGCTGGCGCCCCTCGGCATGGTCGCGCGCATGATGATGAGCGCACCCGGCGTATTCGAGCCGCTGAAACCGCGCTTCGGCGTGGCGTTCGTGGCAGGCGCAGCCCACCCCGCGCGCATGACGCCTGCCCGCACCCGCGCGCTGGAAATCGCTTCCGACGGCCTCATCCGCTCCAAAGCGGGCCTTGCGCACGAAGCAGGCTGTACCTCCGGCGTCATCGACGGGCTTGTTGCAGCAGGCTGCCTCGTCGACGTGGCGATCCCGCCGAAAAAATGCCCGACCCCAAACGATACCCACCAGGTCGTAGAATTCTCTGACGCGCAGGAAATCGCCGTCCACGCCATGCGCGCAGCGATCGACGCGAATGCGTTTTCCGCGACCTTGCTCGACGGCGTCACCGGCTCAGGCAAGACGGAGGTCTATTACGAGGCCGTCGCCCGCACCATTGCGGCAGGCCGCCAGGCGCTCATCATGCTGCCGGAAATCGCGCTCACCAGCCAGTTCATGGGCCGCTTCGAAGCCCGCTTCGGCGCGCCGCCCGTCGAATGGCACTCGGCCTTGAGCGGTCCGGAGCGCTCCCGCATCTGGCGCGCGGTGGCAACGGGGGAAGCCCGCGTCGTCGTCGGCGCACGCTCGGCGCTGTTCCTGCCCTACGCCGACCTCGGCCTGATCGTCATCGACGAAGAACACGACGCAGGCTTCAAGCAGGACGACCGCGTGCATTATCAGGCCCGCGACATGGCCGTCGTGCGCGCCAGTCTCGGCAACTTTCCCATTCTGCTCGCATCCGCCACGCCGTCGATTGAAACGCACGTCAACGCAGCCACCGGGCGCTATGGCCATCTGGTGCTGCCGGGCCGCTTTTCCGGCACCGAGCTTCCCGAAATCACAGCCATCGACATGCGCCGCGAAGCCCCGGACAAAGGCCGCTGGCTCGCCCCACGGCTCATCGACGCGATGGTCGAAACGCTCGAGCGCGGCCAGCAGTCGCTCCTGTTCCTCAACCGCCGCGGCTACGCGCCCCTCACGCTGTGCCGCACCTGCGGCCACCGCTTCGAATGTCCGCAATGCACCGCCTGGCTGGTCGAGCACCGTTTCCGCAAGCAGCTCAACTGCCACCACTGCGGCTTCTCGCTGCCGCTGCCGAAGAAGTGCCCCAAGTGCGGCCAACCCGACACGCTGACCGCCTGCGGTCCGGGCGTCGAGCGCGTCGCCGAGGAGGTGGCCGAACTGTTCCCGCAGGCCCGCACCGCGCTTTTGTCATCGGACCTGATCCCGAGCCTTGTCGAGATGCGCGAGGTCATCAAGACCATCGAGGCGGGCGGGGTCGATATCATCATCGGCACGCAGATCGTGGCTAAGGGCCACCACTTCCCCGACCTCAATCTCGTCGGCATCGTCGACGGCGATCTGGGCCTGTCGCAGGGGGCCGACCCGCGCGCGGGCGAACGCACCTTCCAGCTTC
>CAYGRH010000446.1:0-2360 GCA_964352165.1 uncultured Hyphomicrobiaceae bacterium
CTCATCATCGAGGTCGAACAGGTCGGTGAAAACCCGCTCGTTCGTCAGCGCGGAAATGGCAAGTGGCGTGATGAACTGCTGCGCCGCCGCCGTCATGATGGTGCGCACGCGATACCCGCGCTCGCCAAGCCGGCGGACAAGGTCCAGGCACTTGTAGGCGGCAATTCCCCCGCCGATGATGAGCAAGATTCGCTTGTCTGCCACGCCGATACGCCTGCTACGGATTGTTGACTGAACAGCCTTTTATCATAAGCGCCGGATTTGAAGGGTTAACCCTGGAATTATGCTCAAAACCAAGTGGCCAAAGCCCGGTCGTCCCTTTTTCACACGCCGCTAGCGTTGGCCATAATTCGCCCATTTACCCGCCAGAAGGTTGATCGGGCGGGAGCGTCGGGAATTTTCCTGCTGCAGACGATGAACGCGAGCAGTGCAACCGTCGGCGTCGCGCGCTAGTCTCATCTCCAGGTGCAGCTCTAAAGCGGAAAAACTAATCGTGCGCTGGATGACAAACAGCTTGAGACACTCAAAAGACCGATGGCGCAAACGCCGCGCCGCGACTGCAATGTTGGTCCTGCTATCAACGGTATTGATCAGCCCGGTTGCAGCCGAACAGGCCGCCATCGATACCGAGGCCTGCTTCGGCCCCGACAATGGCCAGCGCATCGAAGCCTGCACGAACTTGCTGTCGGCCCCACTATTGGATTCCGAACGCAGCCTCGCTTATGCCATGCGCGCTTTGGCGTATTCGCTGCGCGGCCAATACGATATGGCGCTTCCCGACTATGATGAAGCGCTGCGCATCACTCCGGATTTCGCCATCGCGCTGAACAACCGGGCGTGGGCGTATTTCAAATCCGGCGATCCCGGGCTCGGCATGGTCGATGTTGAAAAGGCTTTGCAGCTATCGCCGACCAGTTCACATGCTTTGGATACGCGCGCCCATATCAGGCAGGCGATCGGAGACCTCGACGGGGCTCTTGAAGACTATAAGCGCGCAATGGTGTTCGGCGGAACGCGGATCGTCAGGCTTTATCAATGCGGTTTGCAGGCCCAGGGTCATTATCTTGGCACGCTGAGCGGTGTGATGACCCATGATGTGATCGACGCGATGAGGGCGTGCGTGGCAACTGAGGGGTGCGATCCACTTCCCCCCGACGAAGAGTGCCGCAAGCTGACATCCTAATAAACAAAGGCCGGCGGAGAATGCTCCACCGGCCCATATTCTGACTGCGGCTCGTCGCTGATCACAAGCGCACGGCTATATGAACCTGGGCCCAGCCCCGGCCTTAGCTTCGCGCGGTATCCTGCTCCGCAGGAGCGGCGTGATGCGCACCGTTCGTCATCTGCGCGCCCGTTTCGACGCGCACCAGCTTGAACAATTCGCGCATCGTCTCTTCAGCCGTCTTGTTCGACGTATCGATCACCGCATCGGCACGCGCATAAAGCGGCTCGCGTGTTGCGAGTGCTCGCATAAGTTCGTCTTGCGCCTGCCGGCTCAGTCCGCCCTTGCGCAGGGTCAGCTCTTGTTGAGCCTTCTCCACAAGCTGTTCGGGCGATGCCTTGATCCAGATAACGAAGCAACTCGACATCAGCATTTCAAATGATGCCGGCGAGGAGACGATGCCGCCGCCCGTCGTGATGACTGCGCGCGGTATCGTATTGACGACCGCCGAAAGCGATTCGTGCTCTAGCCGTCGATAAACCTGCTCACCGTGAACCGCAAAGACCTCGCCAAGATCCATGCCGCTTGCGCGTTCGATCTCGCGGTCGAGTTCGATCAGGGGGATACCGAGCGATTTCGCACAGGCCCGTCCAATCGCAGCTTTGCCCGCGCCCTTGAGGCCGACAAGTGCGATCCGCCCGCGCGACGAGGCCGACTTGCGGCCAAACCGGCTGACCAGCAATTGACGCGCTTCTACGACGTCTTGCGGCGAAAGCTGTTCGAGCTGCTGGATCGCAATGGCCATATCGATTGGCCGGTCAGGATCTTCACCAACCAGGTCATCGACCTTCAGGCTCATGGCCGACGCGATGTGGCGAAGCACGAGCAGCGAGGCATTGCCAGTTCCCCGCTCCAGTTCAGCGAGATAGCGCTCCGACACGCCCGAAGCGTGCGATAATGCCTTGCGCGACATACTGCGGTGAACGCGTTGCAGCCTGACCCGTTCGCCAACGAGCCGGAGGTACGCTTCTTCCTCTGGCTCGCCGCCGCGACGAGAGTCGCTGCCAGGAGAGTGGAGAGATTTGCCCATAATGCTCACTTAGCCTCGATTGTGGGGCAGGCATGCATTCCGCAGAGTGCGCCCGCGATACTGCATTGCACCAACATTTTTGCTGCGTTGCAACTAAATTATAAGTCA
>CAYGRH010000447.1:0-2358 GCA_964352165.1 uncultured Hyphomicrobiaceae bacterium
ACGATGACCCTTTCATCATCGCCGGACAGGGCACGGCCTCCAGCATCTCAATCGCCACCGTGCCCTGTCCGGCGATGATGAAAGGGTCATCGTAGGGATGAACGAAGACAAGCCCGTTCTTGTCGCCATGCGCATGCGCAAAGACGGCGGCTTCCTCCAAATTCGATCCGTGCAGAATGACCTGCGCTCCATGCCCGCGGGTGTTTTCGACCTTCACCGTCGGCGTTGCTTCCGGCATGACGATAACGGCGGGAATGCCAAGCCTGCTGGCGTGATAGGCAACGCCCTGCGCATGGTTGCCTGCCGACATGGCGATCACGCCCCGCTTGCGTTCTGCAGCGGTCAATTGCGTCAGCCGGTTCAGCGCGCCACGCTCCTTGAAAGACCCCGTGAACTGAAGATTTTCGAACTTGAGCCAGACGTCACATCCGAACATTTCAGAAAACGTCCTGCTTCGATCGCACGGTGTTTTCTCGACAGCTTCCGCAATCACGGAACTCGCCGCCGTTATGTCGGCCAGCGTGATCGGGCTCATACCCTCGTTGGCGTTTCGTGTGGAACTCACCGCGTGTGTCTCCTGTTTCCCCGCAACTTCGAGGGAAAATGGGTTGCTGCCGGACATCAACCAGCCATCGTTAAGCCGCGCGCGATCTTGAACTCAAACAGAATTGTTTCAATCCTGCGCCGAAAGCACGTAGAACGCCTCTTGAAACAGCATTCAAAGGAGACGGGCAATGGCCAAAGTTGCATTCATCGGACTGGGCGTGATGGGTTACCCGATGGCGGGGCACCTGCTCAAGAAGGGCGGCCATGACGTAACGGTCTATAACCGGACTTTCGCGAAGGCCGAAAAATGGGTCTCCGAATACGGTGCGGGCCGGGCGGCAAAGACACCGGCCGAAGCCGC
Organism: uncultured Hyphomicrobiaceae bacterium; assembly: GCA_964352165.1. Taxonomy (GTDB): domain Bacteria; phylum Pseudomonadota; class Alphaproteobacteria; order Rhizobiales; family Hyphomicrobiaceae; genus CAYGRH01. Next base: position 908 of record CAYGRH010000447.1, read on the forward strand.
CAAGGATGCTGAATTCGTGTTCTGCTGCGTCGGCAACGACGACGATCTCCGCTCGGTAACGATCGGCAAGGATGGAGCGTTCGAAACCGTTAAGGCGGGGTCGGTCTTCATCGACAACACCACGGCGTCCGCCGATGTCGCGCGCGAACTGCACGCAGCTGGAAAAGCAAAAGGCTTCGACTTCATCGACGCGCCCGTGTCCGGCGGCCAAGCCGGTGCCGAAAACGGAGCACTGACCGTGATGTGCGGCGCAGAACCCGATGCCTTTGCGCGCGCCAAGCCGGTCATCGAGCCTTATGCCCGCATGGTCAACCTCATCGGCCCTCCCGGAGCAGGCCAGTTGACCAAGATGGTCAACCAGATCTGCATCGCCGGCCTCGTCCAGGGCCTGGCGGAAGGTCTGCACTTTGCCGACCGCGCGGGCCTCGACATTCCCGCCGTCATGGACACCATCTCCAAAGGAGCCGCCCAGTCCTGGCAGATGGAAAACCGTTGGCAGACGATGGTCGATGGAAAATTCGATTATGGATTTGCCGTTGACTGGATGCGCAAGGATCTTTCGATCTGCCTCGACGAAGCCCGCAACAACGGAGCCAACCTGCCCGTGACCGCGATCGTCGACCAGTTCTATGGCGAGGTGCAGGACATGGGCGGCAATCGCTGGGACACCTCAAGCCTCCTGGCCCGCCTGAACCATGCTAAGAAGCAATCGAGCTAGGTACGGTCGGAAGATCACATGAGTGGCAACGAGACCGATGGCGCGGGGGCCGGAATGAAAGAAACGGCCCCCTCAGAGCAAGCCAAAAACCTGTCACCCCGCGAAATCATAGCGCGTATGGCAACCCGCAACCCGATCTACAAACACCTCGGCGTCGAGGTGCTGGAAGCCGAACCCGGCCGCAGCGTTTTTGCAATCGCTCTGCGCGAGGATCTCACCAACACCTTCGGCTCAGCCCATGGGGGAGTGATATTCACGCTGGCCGACCTGACATTCGGATTCACCTGCAACGCATTGGGCGAGCGCGCAGTGACAGCCAGCGCGTCAATTGATTACCTCGCCGGCTCAACAGCTGGATCACGGCTGATCGCGGAAGCACGCGAAGTCATGCGCCAGGGCCGCAACGCTTACTACGACGTCGAAATCAGAGACGATACGGGCAAGGCACTGGCCATCGTGCGCGGACGCATGCGCATCGTCGGCGGCTCTGTCCTTGATGCGCTTTAGTCATCGCCTGAGATCTAACCTTAAAGCACGTTGACCAAAGAGGTTCAGACATGCCCATCACTGCGTTCTATGCAGCCATCCTTGCCGCACTGTTCATTGCATTATCCGCCCGCGTTATCATCTGGCGCAGGGCTCAGCGCGTTGAAATCGGCGATGGCGCCGACCGCGAACTGCTACGCCGCATGCGCGTTCACGCCAACTGCGCCGAGTATCTCCCGATAGCGCT
>CAYGRH010000448.1:0-2355 GCA_964352165.1 uncultured Hyphomicrobiaceae bacterium
GAGCTGGGCTGCGGGAACCTATACGGGCGAAGGCGAAATTGTTCGTGATGGCCGCGCGGTGTCGTCGAAGCGGGTTGAGTTTGAATTGCGCTGAGCCTGTCAATCGATGAAAGGAACTTCGACGGCAAGGGTGAAGCCGTTGATCATCAAAAACGTTCCGATGAGGCCGAGAACGGCGCTCAGGACGACGAGCGTGCCGCCGCCGGAAATAATTGCGACCGATGCCACTACGATTGCGATCTGCAACAATGCCTGACCGTAGTCGAAATACGGGTCCTGCTTGAGGGCTGTATCGCGGAGGGCCTCGATACCCTTTGCCTTTACGAAGAGTTCGTCGAGACCTTCGCCGGATTTCGGGTCTGAGGTCAGCCGGGCCTCATAGCCCTTGTAGGTCGCGATGGTCTTTTCGAGTGAGGCTTTGGACTGCGGGTCGATGGCTGGTGTTGAGATGATCGCAAGCTCGAAGTTTTCGATCTGTGAGCGCACGATCTGACGGCGCAGGTTCTTGGCCTGGAAGAACGCCCAGGTGTTGGTGGCTTCAATGTTTTTAAGCGTGGCTTCCTTGGCGGCGTTGTCGCCGCCCATGGAGCAAATCGCCAGTAAGACGGCCAAAACGCCGATAAACACGGCGAGCCAGCGATCGCGGGTACGGTCACGGCCGGCACTGTCGTCGCCGGTAGGCTTCAGATCATCTAGCGACATCTCAATTCAACCCTGATGCCAAGCGGTAAGGAAACTTCGCCGATCCCCCAATTGCGCCGCACGATTGGGAAGCTGGCGGCGTGAGCATTTTGAAGGACATCGGCTGCAGCCGATCAAATCCAACTTTGGATCACGCGACAAGGTCGCGACGGTGCGCGACCTGCCCGTTTTCGGTCAAGCGATAAACCATCGGCTGGCCGGTGGCGACTTCGCGCTCGAGGATTTCGCGCGCGGAGAGCTCTTCGAGATACATGATCAAGGCGCGGATTGAGTTTCCGTGTGCTGCCACGATGACGTTCTGGCCGGATTTGACGTCGGGCCAGATGCGCGACTTGTAGAATGGAAGGACGCGGGCGGCGGTGTCTTTGAGGCTTTCGCCACCAGGCGGTGGAACATCATAGCTGCGGCGCCATTGCAGGACCTGATCGGCACCCCAGCGTTTGCGAGCTTCATCCTTATTGAGTCCTGACAACTCGCCGTAGTCGCGCTCGTTGAGCGCCTGATCGAAGACGGTATTGAGATCTGACTGGCCAAGCTCGTCCAGGATCAGAGACAAGGTCCGGTTGGCGCGTTGGAGGCGGCTGGTGTAGGCGATGTCGAATTGCAGGCCCTGGGCGTTCAGCAAGCGACCGGCGCGGCTGGCTTCCTGCACCCCTTTTTCCGTCAGGTCGGGGTCCCGCCAGCCCGTGAACAAATTGAGCTGGTTCCACTCGCTTTGTCCGTGGCGTACAAGCACAAGTACATTGTCCATCTGGCAGGCATTCCTTGCAGGGTATCGGCAGTCGAGGGAGAGGGGTGCTCGTCCGTCAAATCCGGACGATAAGCCGGGACGCGCGCAATCGGATATTTGTTTCCCTCAAACCGTGGCGAAAGTACATCCTAACCCGTTGCGGTTCTTAATCGCGAAATTGACGCAGGGGAACTGCTGCTTTTCTCCATGCCCGTTCGTCATTTCCGGCGTCAGGGATAGTCTGGCGCGATTAGCCTATGCCAAGGACGTCGCGCATTGAGAATACGCCGGGGCCTTTTCCTCGCCCCCACAAGGCGGCTTTTACCGCTCCTCTTGCGAAAATCGAACGATCCTGAGCGCGGTGGGTGATTTCTATGCGCTCGCCTTCACCGGCGAAGATCACGGTGTGGTCGCCGACGACACTTCCGCCGCGCAGGGACTGGAAGCCTATTGTGGCCGGTTCGCGGGGGCCTGTAACGCCATCGCGGACGCGAACTGCGTGGGTTTCAAGTTCAACTTCGCGGCCGTCGGCTGCGGCCTGGCCCAGCATCAATGCCGTGCCTGAAGGGGCGTCTACCTTGTGGCGGTGGTGCATTTCGACAATTTCGATGTCGAAGTCGGCATCGAGCGCTGCTGCAACCTTTTGCGTAATGGCGGTCAGAAGATTGACGCCGAGGCTCATGTTGCCGGCCTTGATGATCGTGGCATGGCGGGCTGCTGCGGCGATTGCGGCTTCGTCGGCAGGGCTGAAGCCCGTGGTGCCGATGACGTGGATGATGCGGGCGTTGGCGGCCAGGCCCGCAAACTCCACGGTTGCGGCCGGAGACGTGAAATCGACGATGGCGTCGACGCGCGTGCATAGTTCGAGCGCGTCCTCGGTGACCTTAACGCCCAGGGCTGGAAGTCCCGCCAAGGTGCCGACG
>CAYGRH010000449.1:0-2321 GCA_964352165.1 uncultured Hyphomicrobiaceae bacterium
CGCTGTATCTCGGCTCGCTCGACGCCATCGGCATCGACATGGATCTGCACGACATCCGCTTCGTCGAGGACGATTGGGAAAGCCCGACGCTGGGTGCCTGGGGGCTGGGCTGGGAGGTCTGGTGCGACGGCATGGAAGTGTCGCAATTCACCTATTTCCAGCAGGTCGGCGGGTTCGACTGCAAGCCGGTGTCAGGCGAGATCACTTATGGGCTTGAGCGACTGGCCATGTACGTGCAGGGGGTCGACCGCGTGTATGACCTCAACTTCAATGGCCGGCAGGATGAGCGCAAGCTGACCTACGGCGATGTGTTCTTACAAGCCGAGCAGGAGTTCTCGCGCTTCAACTTCGAGTTCGCGAACACTGAGGTCCTGCTTCAGCACTTCAAGGATGCGGAGGCCGAGTGCAAGGCGCTATTGGATGCGGGGGCTGTCGGCGAGTACCATCAGCTGGCGCTGCCGGCTTATGACCAGGCGATCAAGGCGAGCCACATCTTCAACCTTTTAGACGCGCGCGGCGTCATATCGGTTACGGAGCGGCAAAGCTATATTCTGCGCGTGCGCGATCTTGCCAAAGCCTGCTGTGCGGCGTGGCTGAAGACGGATGGCGGCGGCGTTGAAGTGCCGGACGTCGTTGCCGACCCAGGCCCTGATCTGCCGAAAGCGCACCGGCAGTAGTTCTAGCGGCTGCGCCGTCCAAAACCACCGGTTGCCTTTAGCGCGACCGCGGCATCGTCCCGGCCGAACTGGATGGCTGGCTGAATGGGCTGAGCCGTGCGTCGCTTGCGTGGGGCGGCCTCGGCTTTGGCTGCGATGGCGGCCTGTTTTCGGCGCTCCGCTGCCTTTTGCATTTTTTCATCAAGCGCGGACCACTCGTCCGTATTTTCTTGCGCAGGCTTGCCGACAGCGGTCCTAACGGCCCGGCTGGAAACTTTCTCAGCACCGTTGAACAGACCTTTTCCGAGCTTCCATGCAAGGCCCATAACGAGCAGAACGATGACGGCCAGCGTCAATGGTTCTGAGAGGATCGACGGCTTTTCGGGGGGCGGGGGTAGCTCACGCATGCCGGCTGCTCGCATGAAGGCTTGCAGCTTGTCGCCGCGCAGAGGGACATAGGTCGTTGCTGAGCCGATATAGCCCACCCACTCGCCACCGCCAGCGCGGTGAAGGTAGCCAAGGTCGATGTACTTGCCGTCTCTGCGCTGAAGCGCCGGTTTGTCGGGTAGATCGACGACCTTGACGATCTTTTCGCTGCTCGACATGCCGGGTATCGGAACAATGAAGCCGCCGCGCCGCTTGGCCTCGGCCTCCGGGGCTGCCAGGCTGAGTGCGATAATGGCCGTTAAGGCGAATGTCAGTAGGCGATGCATGGCGCACTCGTCGGAGGTTTTGGCTATCATGCAACCCTAACTGGCAAAGTTTTCGATTGGATGAGCGCGAAGTTTACAATGGCTTGCGGGTTGGCCTGGAACGGGCCAAAACACCCTCCTGATCGGGCTTGGGACCTCCTGGGCCTCATCGCCCGATATTTGTGCAGATGTTCTGGCTATCACCTGGAGACGAGACATGACCGAGTGGATCGAACCGCATTGGATCGGCATCGCCTTCCTGATCGTGCCCATCCTGCTCATCGGGGCGCTCATCTTTAAGCGTCCGGTGTTCTGGTTCCTGGTGGCGCTGCTGGCCGTCGGAACCGGCTACCTGCACACAACTGGCGCGGCGAAAGAGATTGGCGACGGCGTGCTCGTCGAAGTCGAAAAAGTCGTGCCACTTGGGCTTGGCGAAGCCGCCAAGCCTGCGCCCTGATCGTTACCCAATAAACCCGACACCCAAAGATCCACCGAAGGTCCCATGCCCCAACTCCTGCTTGAACTGTTTTCCGAGGAAATTCCTGCGCGCATGCAGGAGCGGGCTGCGGCCGATCTGGCGCGGCTCGTGGGCGATGGGTTGAAGGCGCAGGGCCTGAGCCTGGGCGAGACGTTTGCGTTTGCGACGCCGCGCCGGCTTGCCATGACCATCGCGGATGTGCCGGCGATGTCGCCAGCCGTTTCCGACGAGCGGAAGGGACCGCGCGTAGGCGCGCCGGAAAAAGCCGTCGAAGGATTCCTGAAGTCTGCGGGCTTGAAGTCGATCGATGAGGCGACAGTCGTTTCGGATGCCAAGAAGGGCGACTACTACGTTGCCAAGATCGACAAGCCGGGGCGGGCTGCGGCTGAGATCATCGCGTATGTCGTGCCGGAGGTGATGGCGAAGTTTCCTTGGCCGAAGTCGATGCGCTGGGGGGCTGGTTCGTTTCAATGGGTGCGTCCGCTGCAATCGGTG
>CAYGRH010000450.1:0-2292 GCA_964352165.1 uncultured Hyphomicrobiaceae bacterium
TAGGCTTTTGCCGCAATTGGGCGCAAAGCAGCCGGAAGGACGCCAGAATCAGGGTGTTAGCTGCAATCATGGTTAACAAGGGTTAACTTGGATTTTCCGCCCAACTCCGCTTCTTTCCGTTTCCCCGACACCGCCGTGCGAGCCGCTTGTGCGGTTGACGCGTGTGTCCGGTGACAACAAGGACAAAAGAATGCGCCGCATTGCCGTTGTTTTCGTGCTCGGTCTCGCTTGCCTCGGAGGGTATATCGCATCGCCGCTGGTTGCGGCGTGGTCGATCAAGGAAGCGATCGAATCCGGGGATAGCGCATATCTCAAACACCGGGTGGATTGGGCTCCCGTCAAAGCCTCGCTGAAATTGTCCCTAGGCGAAATGACCCTCGGGCCGCAACTGGCGTCCGCCGAGGCCGCATCAGATGCCGCTAAGCCGGGCCTGTGGCAGCGGTTGAAGACCGGTTACGCGCGCTATGTGGTCAACGGGCTGGTCGATCGCTATGCAACGCCTACCGGTCTGCCGACGCTGTTCAGTTATGGCCGCACTGTCCGCCATGACATCATGGGCAAGTCAGACCCCGAGAAGGGCATGACGTTTCCCGAAAAGCTCGCCAGCAACTGGGCGCGGGTGACGCGGGCCGAATTCCTGTCTCCGACGACGTTCGCGATGGAGATGCGCGACAAGTACGATCAGGCGCGCGTCTACCAGGGCGTGCTCGTGTTCGAGGGATTGGGCTGGAAGCTCGTCGATCTACGGGTCAAGACGCTGAATGCGGCAGGCGCGGCGTTGAAGCTTGCTGCCGAGGCTGTGAAGGGCTGAGGACACAGCCTGTCAATTTGAAATCATCGCTTGTCGAAACGCCACAGTGTTATCTGGCGGCCGAATTTTTCCATGGCGGCCGGTTTGCCGAAGGCGCTCCAATGCCTGAGGAAGGCATCAGCCGGTTCGATGGCGTCCTGGCCTGCGGGCCCGTGGATCACCCAAACTGTTTGGCCACTTTCGAAACGCTTTGAGATGTCTTGCAGCGAGCGTTCTGCGAAAGCCGCATCCCTGCTTTCGTCTGCACGGGCGGCATAGGTGCGCAGGACGAGACGGCCTAGCCCGGTGGATGTGATGACCGAGTGCTCGGGGCCAATGTGGGTTGCCATATACGCCGCTGACAGATCCCAGCGCGGTTTGGTCTCGGCTGCGTAGTAGGGCCAGAGCGATACCGCTCCTGCCGCTGCAATCCCCGCCACCATCATGCGGCCTGCGATTTGCGGCAGGGCGGCGGCACCTAGACCAGCGAGGATGAAAACCGGGCCTGTCGACCACAACAAATAGCGTGACAGGATCAGCGGCTGAATGAGCGAGACGACGGCCAGCACAAGCGGCATCGTGAGGGCTGCAACGAGGATGAAGGTGTGAGCGCGCGGGCGGCTTCGCATCGACCATGCGCCCAGGAGCGCCAGCAGCAGGACTGCGGCGCCAAAACCGGGCACCGCGGCCGGTTCGAGTTCGAAGGTCAGAAAGTTTGGGATGCGGAACATATAGAGCGCTGCGATGAGACGGGAGGCGCTGTCCCAGGTCGGAGGCTGTATCCAGCTCATGCCGCGTTGGGCTGCACCTTCGTTGGCGATCATCAGCCAGATGATTGCGGGCAGCCAGAGGAGAGCGATTGCGCTGTTGGCCACAATCCAATTGCGGACAAACCCGGGTCCGGTCGGTCGGGTTGCGTACAGGAATGCTGCCGCCGTCAGGTTCGCTGCAATGAACCACGGGATGGCAACGCTCAACGTGTAAAGCGCCAGCGTCATGCCTGCGACATAGGCGATCCAATGCGCCCGGCGCGCGGGATTTTCCCGCTGCGAGAACAGCCCCACAAGACCCCAAAGCGACAACAGGATTGCGAACGAGGCGAGCGTGTAACTGCGCGCTTCCTGGCCGTATTGCACTTCGAGCGGGGAGAGCGCCATCAACAAACCGGCGACGAGTGCCGCTGTCGCGCCCGCGCAATCGAATGCGACCCGCGCGGCGAGGAACGCACATCCCGCGCCGAACACGGCAGAGGGGAGGCGCAGCCACCATTCGCTCCAGTCGGGCGAAGTGAGCGGCGCCACCAGCAGGAAATACGTCGGCAAATGCTTGTTGTGAAACGAATCCGCGACGAGGTCGGAAAACGGCATGGACGCGCGCAGCAGCGTCAGGATTTCGTCATACCAAAATGGCTTGTCGCCCAGGCCGTAAAGCCGGGCGGCAAGCGCAATGCCAGCGATGATGCCGGGAACGAAAAACGGCGAGGCCGTCGGTGAACTCCGCAT
>CAYGRH010000451.1:0-2276 GCA_964352165.1 uncultured Hyphomicrobiaceae bacterium
TAGCGCCCGATGCAGGAACATCATCGCGATTGCGAGATAGGCAAGGCTGAACACTTGACCGATGTGCTGGATACGCCACGCCATCGCCGCACCGAAACCGAATGCAAGCGCCGCAATCAACCCGCCGGTCGGGTGCCAGCCTTGATCGCGCCACCACACCAACAACCCGGCCATGCCCGCCAGTATGACGAGAAATACGCTCGCGTCTGCCGCCCAGGGGCCGGGCGAACCGTTAAACAAACTGAGAAGATAGAACGGCGGAGAAAAGATCATCGACTGCGGGTCGGCGATTTGCGGATGGCCCGAAAACACGTATGGCGCCCAGGCAGGGCTTTGCCCCCCCGCCAGGCTTTGAGCGAGAAACTGGATCTGCGGCAGAAAGTGCGCCTTGGCGTCCCACGGGATCGACACCCGTCCCGATAGCCAAGGCCAGGCCAGGATCGCCCAACACGCCACGGCCATGGCGATGACCGGCAGGAGCGGCCAACCGCTACCCGGAAGATCGTCGAACTGGCCTTTGATGGGCCTTGAAGTTGAATTGCGAAGCAAGGAAAGGTCCCGAAAACAGGATAGTTTCAAGGTCGATTGCGTTTGAGCGCCGGTTTAGCTCAATTTGGCCTGCCAACCTCAGCGATCTTTCGACACGCTGAACCCTGCGCGGCGATAGGGCCCCTTGCCGCCACAATGCGGCGCAAATAACCCCTTGTGAACATTTGACCGCCGAAACGTTAGAGCCAGACCGAATAAGGTCCGGCACCAAACCAAAGGACGCATGAGTGGCGACCGATACGTTAGCCTCCATTCATAACGCTTGCGCAAGCGGCGCATTCGTTGTGGCCCAGCTCGGCCAGTCGCTGGACGGACGCATCGCAACGCAAAGCGGGGAAAGCCGCTGGATCAACGGAGATGCCGCCCTCAATCATCTTCATGCCCTCAGGGCGGCAGTAGACGCCGTGGTGATCGGGGTTGGAACGGCAATCGCCGATGATCCCCAACTCAACGTGCGCCGTGTGGGACTTCCACCGGGACAGCGCCAGCCTGCCCGCATCGTCATCGACCCGCGCCGCCGTATGCCGGCTGGCATGCGCTGCCTTGATCCTACAGACGGCGCAGCCTGCTATCGCATTTCCATTGAGGGCCTCACTGATGGCACCCCGCTTGGAAGCGGCGCGGACGAGATTCTCCTGCCTGCAATCGATGGCCGCCTTGCCCCTGCCGATATCGTTGACGCACTGGCGAAGCGGGGCTTTCGCAAGATACTCATCGAGGGCGGTGCTGCGACGGTCTCGTCGTTCATAGAAGCAGGCATGGTGGACAGCCTGCATCTGCTGGTCGCGCCGATGCTGATTGGCTCAGGCAAGCCGGGCCTGTCGATGACCCCGATTGCGAAATTATCGAGCGCCCTCCGCCCGCCTGCAACGGTGCATGTTCTGGACGATGGCGATGTGCTATTTTGTTGCGACTTGGCAAGAACAAAGCCAGGAGCATAAGACGCGATTTCACCGCGCGTACCGCAGATCGAAAGCCACCGGAGACACGTGCCATGTCAAGTAAGCAAACGCTGGAAGTTGATGCACAGGGCCGCAAGGTCGAAGTCTACAACCCAATGGCGCGGATGTTTCATTGGCTGACCGTGGGGCTCATTGCGGTGCAGATTCCCATCGGGCTTTACATGACGTATCGCGGCGGCGACCTGAACATCTGGGATGCGACCACCAATAATCTTTATTCGAGTCACAAGCTGATCGGCGTCATCATCCTGCTGCTTATCGCAGCCCGGCTGACCTACCGCCTGACCCAGGGCGCGCCTGCTCATGAGCCGACACTGGAGCCTTGGCAGAAAATCGTCAGCGAACTGACCCATTGGGCGATTTACGCGCTGCTGATCGTCGTACCCGTCCTGGGTTATCTCGCGATCAGTTATTTCCCCGCGCTGAACATCTTCGGGCTGTTCTCGTTCCCCGGCATCGTCGCCCCTGACAAACCATCCTATGAAGTGGTGGCTGAACTCCACGAGATCGGTGCGATCGCGCTGGGCGTGCTGATCGCCATGCATATCGGAGCAGCGCTCTACCACCACATCATCCGCGGCGACAACGTGCTCGCCCGCATGATCCCAGGCCTGCTGCGCAACAAGAAATGAGAAGGGCCTTTGCTCTCCCCGCCATCTCGTCGCCTATAGCTCCACACCGGCTTGCCGAGTGTGGACCAGGATAAGGCAGGCTCCACACCGGCTTGCCGAGTGTGGACCAACAAAAAACGTCTATCCCGGGACA
>CAYGRH010000452.1:0-2271 GCA_964352165.1 uncultured Hyphomicrobiaceae bacterium
GGCCTGCAAGGCAAGCGACCAGTATAAGAACTTTTTCATTGTCGCTCCTGGTGAGAACGTTCGCTCGACAGTGCCGGGCGGCGGCACGGCGATTGCGTCCGGCACCTCGATGGCTGCCCCTCACGTCGCTGGCGCAGCCGCGTTGTTGCAAGGCCGCTGGCAGCACCTGAAAGAACGCCCGCAGGCGACCGCAAACATTCTTTTCAAGAGTGCCACCGACCTCGGCAAGAAAGGCGTCGATGGCGTCTATGGTTGGGGGCTGCTGAATGTCGAGAGAGCTTTCCAGCCCATCGGCGAAACCTACCTCTACTCCAACAAGAAGAAGCTGCCATCGGGAACCACTGGCCTGCGGTCGACCGGGCGCCTGACGAAGATGATCGGCTGGAACAGCAAGATCAACGCGCTCTCGGTGTTCGACGAGTTCGACCGCAACTTCTCGATCACAACCGACAGCCTGGCAACCAATCCCGAGCCGCAGATGGCAAACCGTTTGAGCGGCCTGATCTCCAGTTTCGCGAATCCTTCTCTTGAAGCCGTAACGGCGACCCGCAGCCTTCCGTTTGCCGATTCCGTGACCTTGAACTACGGCGTCTCGTCTGCGCGCGAGGCCGAACTTGGCTTCACCTCCCCATCGCCGGAATTGGGCGTCGATAGATATTTGAATGAAACGTCCGGCGGCCAGGCTGGCGCGGCATGGTTCTTCGAATTGAAGGAAGACAACGGCAATTGGTCAGTTTTCAGCGGGGGCAGCGACCACCGCGCCAGCCCGTTTGCCTTCACGCAGATGAACGACGGCGATGCCAGCGCAATGTCGAGCAGCGGCAATATCGAAAACCCGGTGCTCGGCCTTGTGGAAGACGCCACCTACATGGGTTCGCGGTTTGCAATCGGCAGCGGCATCGAACTCATGTTCGGGCGAACCGAAGGCGTGGGCGAAGAGTTCGTTACGACGTCTTATGAAACCGCAGCGACGGTTGCCGGTCTGCGCATCAACCCGGTTGAGAATTTGTACTTCGGCGTAACGGCAACTCAGCTCAGCGAAGAAAACGGATTGTTTGGAGCGGTAGGTTCCGGCGGGCTCTCCCTCGGCGAGAATTTCCGTACCGACGCCCTGACGGTCTCGACGCAGTACAGCCCCGCCGAGAACTGGGTGGTTTCAGCAGCCTACACGCTCGCCCAGACCAGCCAGGACGGCGCAAGCGATCTTTTCAAGTTGAGCGGAACGATGCTGAGCGACGCCTCCGCGATCGCCCTCACGCGCCATAATCTCCTGGCAGCCGGTGACCGAGTGTCATTGACCGCAAGCCTGCCGCTGGCAACGATATCGGGCCAGGCCACCAGCCAACTTGCCAGCCACTACGACGCCAAAGGCAACATGGTCTACCAGACCTACACCCATGATCTGGCCGAAGCAGACCGCCCCGTCGAACTATCCCTCGGGTACACGTCACCCGTGGGCCCCGGAGTGGTCCGGCTCGGCATCGCCGCTGAGCTGAACGAGCGCTCGACCGGCAAGGAGGAATTCGGCGGTTTTGCTGCCTATAGCTTCAGGTTTTAACGCCAGCCCCGCCGCCCTACAGGGCGGCACAGTCGCCGCCATGGTCTACTGACGGATCAGGCCCGTAAGCGACACCAAGGATGATCAACCTTGGAGACGCAAATGTTGGCGAAAATTGTCGGACGCGGCGCGCGGCGAGCCACGTCGCTCTCGGTTTTCTGCGCCCTCTTATTTGCGCCCTTAGTGCTCAGCGCAGCAAGTTCCGCGCAGGCATTCTCAAACAGTTTTTCCATCGAGCTGCCGCGCTATCTGGGCGACTGGTACGAATATGCGCGCACGCCGAACGATTTCGAGGACAACACGATATCGAAAGACGGCAAGAAGTTCGGGCCGTGCTTTGCCGCCAGGACGACCTATGTTGCCGACGGCGCGGATGCGATCCGCCTGACCAACGCCTGCGAGCGGCTCGCTCCCGACGGTTCGACGATGACCGAAAGCATCAAGGGCAAGGCGGTTGTGAAATCAGGTTCTGAGGGACGCAAGCTGCAGATCGCGTTCGGCTCGGGCATTGCGCAGTTCTTCCAGCGCGCCATTTCAGGTGGCGGCTTCCCCTATTGGATCTACTGCATCGGTCCGGTGAACGAGGCGGGGCTTTACGACTGGGCCGTCGTCAGCGGACCCGACAAAGATTATATATTCGTGCTCACCCGCTCGCGCACGATTCCCGACGCCAAGCGCGAAGACATCCTGGCCTGCAGCAGCAATCAGGGCCT
>CAYGRH010000453.1:0-2261 GCA_964352165.1 uncultured Hyphomicrobiaceae bacterium
CCACACCGGCTTGCCGAGAGTGGAGAGGGTTATCTCGCTCACGGCTGATCCTCGCTGCGCTCGGGCCTGCGCGGGCGCGGCCAACGGCCGGTTCGCCTTGCTCCACGGCCCTTCGGGCCGGATGCTATCGCCAGCCTTACCCACGCCGCCCGTAGCGAATTAGCTCCGTACCGGCTTGCTAAGAACTCGCCGCCCGTAGGCAACCAGCTCCACACCGGCTTGCCGAGTGTTGACCAACAAAAAAGTCACCCATTCGCAACGCAGGGTCATAAACCGCTCTGTGGGAGTGGAAATTGGCTGCAGTTGCGTTAGGTTCCGTCGGTTGAACTTGTGTTTGGGAGGCCCGCTTGCGCCACTTGCGGCGACAGGGATGGTACGTGTGGATTGGACTTGCCGCGTTGGCAATCCAACTTGCGGCTGCGTTCGGCCACCATCACGATCATTCCCAATCGCACGGCGCTGACGTCGCCCTTGCGGTGTTGGAGCATGCATCCCACCCGCACCACCATGACGACGTTTCTCACGCCGAAAAGGCTCATTCACACGACCACGGCCACGACGACAACCACGGCCACGACGACAACCACGACCACAACCATCAGCATGACGATGCACTCCATTGCGGAGTGTGCTGGGCCATGGGTCCAGGCGCCGGCGGGATTATTCCTGTGGTCCTGGCATCCGTCATGGCAGTCGATCCAGACGATCGTGTTTTCGTTGAACTTCCGCGGGAGGCCCTGACCGGCTTCAAGTCCGCCCGCGCCAATCGCGCACGCGCGCCCCCTGCTCCACGGCAATGTTGAAATAGAAACTTCGGCACGCTTCCTTGCGCGGGTTCGGTAGTCATTTCCGATCCCCAACGCACGCGAGCATGCCTTTCCAAACATCGCCTAAAAGGAGCGCATCAATGCGAGCGCGCAATTCTTCGTCTCCGGCTGCCTTGGCGGCAGTCGGCATTATAGCCGCGACCAGTCCTGTATCCGCGCAGGAGGTCGTGCAACTCGAAGGCATCATCGTCTCCTCTCCAAGCCCCATTGCATCGGGAGGTGATATTGCCATCGGCAACCAGCCCGCCGGCAGCCTCATCGTCGTCGATGATGCGTTCGTCCCCGTCACCGTCGTCACTGACCGTGATATCCTCGCCCAGTCCGGCGCAAACATCGCAGATGTGTTGGACAAGAAGCCGGGCATCGTCGCCTCGAGCTTTGCGCCTGGCGCAAGCCGGCCAATTGTGCGCGGCCTCGATGCCTACCGGGTGAGGGTGCAGGAAAACGGCGTCGGCTCCCACGACGTATCGGCATTGTCCGAAGACCACGCGGTCCCAATCGATCCATTCGCAGCCCAACAGGTAGAAGTCATCCGCGGCCCGGCAACGCTGCGCTACGGCAGCCAGGCGATCGGCGGTGTCGTGGCCGTTGAAAACCAGCGCATTCCGACAGCCATCCCCAGGGGCGGCTTCACCGCAGAGTTGAAGGGCGATGGCACGTCTGTTGATGAGGGACGCAACGGCGCCTTCAGGGCCACCGCCGGCACAGCGGCCGGGCCCGCGGGCATTGTCGTTCATGCCGATGGTTTCCGCAGGCGCACCGACGATTACGACACGCCGCATGGCCGGCAGTTCAACTCCTTTGTCGAGGCGGACGGCGGCGCGTTGGGAGCTTCAATCGTAGGCGACCAGGGCTTCATCGGCGTGGCGGTCTCGCGATATCAGAGCTTTTATGGCGTACCCGGCGAGGAAGCAGCCGAACTGCGTCCCCGCATCGACCTCGAACAGGACAAGGTCCAGGCCAGGGGCGAATGGCGCGTTGGCGGCTATGGCATCGAGGCGCTTCGCTTCTGGTTCGGGGCATCCGACTACGCCCACAACGAAGTGGTTGATGAAGGCGACGGCGACGAGATCGGTTCGCGCTTTACCACCAAGACCTATGAAGCCCGTTTCGAGGCCCAGCACGCGCCCATAGTGACGACGCTCGGCCAGCTCCGCGGTGCGGTTGGTGTGCAGTTCATGGACACCGATATTCGCGGTCAGAGCTTCGAAGGCGACAGCCTTTTGGCCCCGGCCAACACCAACAGCATCGCCGCGTTCTGGTTTGAGGAACTCGATCTCACTCAGCAGCTCACGCTTCAGGCCGCCGCTCGCATTGAGAAAACCGAGATCGACGGTTCCAGCCGCCGTGCGCCTCTGGACCCAGCCGCGCCGTTGGTCTCGCTGCCACGCGATTTCACGCCCGTTAGCGGCAGCATCGGCGCGCTCTATAAAT
>CAYGRH010000454.1:0-2260 GCA_964352165.1 uncultured Hyphomicrobiaceae bacterium
CGGCTGTCCAAACAGGTCGACGGGGATAATGGCTTTGACTGTGAGGCCGCGTGCGATGGCGGACGCAACGGCGTCTTCCAGAAGTTCGGGGTCGATGTTGAAGGTGTCTTCGCGCACATCGACGAACACGCCGGTTGCGCCCAGCAGAGCAATGACTTCGGGCGTGGCGGTATACGTGAAGCCCGGGCAGATAACGGCATCGCCCGGTCCGATGCCTTGCGCCATCAGGACCATCAGCAGCGCATCGGTGCCGCTTGAACACGAGATCGCGTGTTTTGCCCCGCAGAAGTCCGACATGTCCTTTTCGAACGCTGCGACTTGCGGGCCCATGATGTAGGCACCGGCGTCCAGGACCGACGCAATGGCTGCGTCGAGCTGAGGACGGATGCGCGCCTGCTGAGCCTTTAGGTCGATCAGGGCGATGGGCGCGCGCGGGGGCTGGCTGGATTTCTCAGACGGGTTCGAGGCGGCCATCAACGGTCTCCGTGTAGCACTCATTGGTTTCCGGGCACACGAGGTCGGGGCCTAGCTTGCGGCCGGCTCGGCTCATCCAGCCGATGCGTTTCGCCGGGACTCCGGCCATCAATGCGTAGGCAGGTACGTCTTCGGTTATGACCGCCCCGGCTGCGATGAAACTGTATTCGCCCAGATCGTGGCCGCACACGATCGTGGCGTTGGCGCCTATGGAGGCTCCGCGCTTCACGATGGTCCTGCGGAATTCGGTTTTGCGTTCGATCTCGGCGCGCGGGTTGTTGACGTTCGTGAAGACGCAGCTTGGCCCGCAGAAGACGCCGTCCTCAAGCGTCACGCCCTCGTAAATCGAGACGTTGTTCTGGATCTTGCAGTTGGCCCCGATAGAGACCTTGGGGCCGACAACGACGTTCTGCCCGAGCGAACAGCCTTCGCCGATTGTAACAGCTGGCAGGACGTGACTGAAGTGCCAGATGCGCGTCCCCTTGCCGATTACAGCGTCGGGATCATCGACGTAGGCGCTCTCGTGGACCTTGACGCCCTTTGCTTCCCATTCCGGCTTAAACTGGCCAGCCATTGACGTATCTTTCGTTGTCGGCGAGCACTTTCACAAGCATCGGGTGACGCTCGCCGATATCGGGCTCCATCGTGCCGGTGCGGATGTGGCAGACGGTTTCGATTGAGGGCCGGACGTGTGAAAGCGGGAAGCCGCGGCCCGCGATGATTTCCTGATAACTGATCGTGTGCAGGACTTCAAAGCCCTTGGAGAAGTCGAAGAAGCCAACGCCGTCCACGTTCATACAGCGTTGGGCGAAGCCTTCGCTGGCGGTCATGTCGCGGCCGTTGATCGATAAGAACCACTTCACGCGGGCGCGTTCGTATTCGAGGTAACCGCCAGCGCAATCGACGGCGCGATGATGGACGGCATTGCGCTTGAGCTTGCCGAACACGAAGCTGAGCATATCGTAGAAGTGCACGCCGATGTTGGTCGCGATCCCGCCTGAGCGGCTTTCATCGCCCTTCCAGGATTCGTAATACCAGTTGCCGCGAGACGTGATGTAGGTGAGGTCGACGTCGAAGATTTTGCCGCTGGTGTCAGAGGCGATCTTGTCGCGCAACTCGATGATCGCGGGGTGCAGGCGAAGCTGCAGGATCGTATTGATTTTGCGGCCCGTGACACGTTCGACTTCGGCCAAGTCTTCCAGGTCGCCCGGCTGAAGGACCAACGGCTTTTCGCAGATCGCATCGCATTCTGCGCGAAGAGCATAGCTGATGTGGGATTTGTGCAGGTAGTTCGGGCTGCAGATCGTCATGTAGTCGATCTTGCGGCCTGCTAGCCGCTCATGATGGACGTGCTCTGAGAACCTTTCGAAGTTCACGAAGAAGCGGGCTTTGGGAAAATGCCGGTCGATGATGCCGACCGAATCCGACGGGTCCATTGCTGCTAGAACGTCGCCGTCGATCTTGCGGATGGCATCCATATGGCGAGGGGCGATATAGCCGGCCGCCCCGATGATGCCGAAACGGTGCTTGGCTGAGTTCTGGGTCATTGTTTGCCCCTGTTCGTTGTCTGAATTCGTTCTGAGGCCGGGCAGGCAGGAGGAAGCGCCATGGAAACGACTTCGGATGCTGCAGCTGCCTGAATCAAAGCCTGACGTCGCTCTGGCCGATGGGAAGGACTTCCTTCACGTCATAGAGCAGGCCGCCCTTGACCAGCAGCTTGCGGAAGCCTTCTTCCTTCAGCGCGACGATCTCATCATGCTTCACGGCAAGGACAATGGCGTCGAAT
>CAYGRH010000455.1:0-2248 GCA_964352165.1 uncultured Hyphomicrobiaceae bacterium
GGCCAGCGCTTGTCGCTGTATCAGGTGATGGGGTGGGGCCCGCGGGCGGTTGTGAGGTTTGTTCAGAAAGTGGCGTCTGTGCCGTCTTGGGGGCAACCTGAGCGAGAAGAACTTCTGGCACGTGTCGAACTCCGGAGGCGTCGCGTTTCATTTCCCTACGCCCGTCTCACCTTGATCTTCGTCGCGAGCGATCCCAGCAGCATAAGCTACTTGTGGTCGCAGCTCGTGCTAAAGTCGCGGATGCGAAATTTTGTTCCGTGTGCGGTCAGTTGTGACCCTGCCGGTTCTTAGCAAGCCGATATGGCGCTGTCGTCGATTTTGCAGGCACCTAGGCCTGTCGGATGCCGATGCGCAAGCTGAAAAGATCCGCGGGGAAGTCTTCGTGCCGCTCACGAAATGCGGGTGCGGCCCGGGCTATTCAACGCGCAGCCTGTGCGATTGGAGTTGCGCCAGCAGCCTGCCGCGTTTTTCATCCGCAATGCGGACGCGCAGCGTCAATGCACCGTCGTCTGCTGAGGTTTTCTCCATGATTTCGGCGTTCTCGTAGAGCCAGGACAGCAGCTTACCTTCGGTGCCGGGCAGCGTCAGTGTCAGGTAGGCGTCATCGCGGCCGAGGCGCTCGTCGAGAGTGGCCAAGAGGGTTTTCATCCCCTCCCCCGTAATTGCGGACACACAAGCCGGGTGGTTCTCGTCCCAGCGCGCGGCTGCAATCGCTTCGTCGCGTGTGACGGGCGAAAGGAGATCGATCTTGTTCCAGACTTCCAGGATGCGCGCGTCCGCCGTTGCTGTTTCTATCCCCAGGCCCTCCAATACGTCGATGACATCGCGGCGCTGGGCGTCGGTCTCTGCGTGCGAAATGTCTCGAACGTGCAGGATCAGGTCGGCCTCGATGACTTCTTCCAGGGTCGCACGGAAGGCTGCGACGAGCATCGTCGGCAGATCCGAGATGAAGCCCACGGTGTCCGACAGGATGATGCGGCGTCCGCTCGGCAGTTTAACTTCGCGCATGGTCGGATCGAGCGTGGCGAAAACCTGGTCCTTGGCGAAAACCGTTGCGCCAGTGACGTGGTTGAACAGCGTCGACTTACCAGCGTTAGTGTAACCGACGATGGCGACAATCGGGTATGGCACCTTGCGTCGCCCAGCGCGGTGAAGTTCGCGTGTGCGCACGACCTGCTCGAGGTCGCGGCGGATCGCATCGATGCGGGTCTGAATCATGCGGCGGTCAAGCTCGATCTGTGCTTCGCCGGGGCCACCGAGGAAGCCCGAGCCGCCGCGTTGACGCTCAAGGTGGGTCCAGGCTCGCACGAGGCGGCCCTTCTGGTAGGACAGGTGGGCCAGTTCTACCTGTAGCCTACCTTCCCGCGTTCTGGCGCGCGCGCCGAAGATCTCAAGGATGAGCCCCGTGCGGTCGAGCACCTTGCAGTTCCAGGCCTTCTCAAGATTGCGCTGCTGGACGGGACTTACCGCATGATCGATGACGGCAAGTTCAGCGTCGCTGTCGGCAATAATGTGGCCGAGTTCTTCCACCTTTCCCGTTCCGAATAACGTTGCCGGTTTTGGGCTGGGGACGGTCACGATTTGGGCTTCGACGACGTCGAGGTCGATGGCTTCTGCAAGGCCAGCGGCCTCGCTAAGTCGGTCTTGCGGGGAATGCACCGCGTTTGAGCCGTCGCGGGCGTCCTGGCCGGATGCTTTGCCTCGGGGCAGCACCGGCACGAAGACAACCGCGCGCGAAAGATCGCGCGCCGTGACGTCCGGTTTGAGCACCGGATCGGTTTCGACGAGTTTATCGGCTTGCGGTCGTTTTATACGTTCGTCGATTTGACGGCCTCGTTAGCCACGCGAAAAGCATCAAGGATCAGGCTACGCTCAATCAGCGCGGCACTGCCCTTCACCCATCAGCCTTTGCTTGCGATGGTCAGGAACCGGCCGGTGTATCGTCGGACAGTTCGACATCCATCAAGTGAACGGGCTGGCCGGGCATGATGGTGGATATGGCGTGTTTGTAGACCAATTGCGAGTGGCCGTCACGACGAAGCAGTACACAAAAGTTGTCGAACCAGGTGACGATGCCCTGCAACTTCACACCGTTGATCAGAAAGATCGTGAGCGGAGTTTTGTTCTTACGCACATAGTTGAGAAAAGTGTCCTGGAGGCTTGGCGATTTGTCTGCTGGCATTGTTCTTGTCCGCCTTCTTTTTGGATGTTTCTTGATTTTGCCGGCGCGGGCTTCTGGGCTGCGGAT
>CAYGRH010000456.1:0-2246 GCA_964352165.1 uncultured Hyphomicrobiaceae bacterium
AAGCGAACGCGGCGGCTGCGCTTGAAGTGATGAGCCGGTTTGCGATCTCGCCCAAGTGGCTGATCTACCTGCCGCCGACGATGTCGCCCTGCGAGACGTCCCAGCGGGACGGATTTCTCGAACATCCGGATGAAGCGTTTTCCTATTATGAGCGCGAGGGGGTGAAGGATCTCGTCGCGCAGGAAAAGCATATGGGATCGCGCGCGATGGCGGTCGTGTGCCGGGACGAAGACGAGGCGCGGCGGCGGTTTGGTGTCACGACGGGCGAGACGGGCGCAATCTTTACGCGCACCGGCCGGGCGTTTTTCGACAGCAGCGAAATGACCGAAGCTGTACTTGCAAAGATCCGCGAAGCGATGACGACCAGCAATTTCTGGGAGCGGCTTGATACGTCGTGGGCGCTTTTTGATGCGGAGATCCTGCCGTGGTCTGCGAAGGCACAGGGATTGATCCGCGAACAGTATGCAGCAACAGGCGCTGCCGCTCAGGCCGGGCTTGGCGAGGCTGTCGGGCTGTTGCGTCAGGCTGAAGCTCGCGGGCTTGATGTTGGCGACAATGTTGCGCGTTTTGAGGGTCGCAAGCAGCGCGCGGATATGTATGTCGATGCCTATCGCCGCTACTGCTGGCCGGTTAAGGGAATTGAAGACTACCGTTTTGCGCCGTTCCATCTGCTGGCCACCGAGGAGCATGTGCATATGGACAAGGACCATCTGTGGCACATGTTCGAACTCAATCAGATCATCCAGGAGGGCGATCTGATTTTGATGTCGACGCCGTTCAAGACCATTACGCTCGCCGATGCGGCCTCGCGGGCGACAGCAGTCGATTGGTGGCTTGAGCGCACGGGCGAAGGCGGCGAGGGGATGGTGGTGAAGCCCGAGGCCTTTGCCCCGACGGGCGGGCGCGGGTTTATTCAGCCGGCGATCAAGTGCCGGGGGGCTGAATACCTGCGGATCATCTATGGACCGGAATACGATTCGCCTGAGCACCTTGTCCGGTTGCTGCGGCGCGGGCTGGGGCTTAAGCGTGCGCTCGCCATGCGGGAATTCGCGCTTGGCCAGGAGGCGCTGCTGCGGTTTGCGGCGAAAGAGCCGCTGCGCCGGGTGCACGAATGCGTGTTTGCAATACTCGCGCTGGAGAGCGAACCGGTCGATCCGCGGCTTTGAAATGCCGAAAGCCCCTGAACAAGGGCGTGAGCGCTGGTTGTTCGTGTGCTGAGCAGCTGGATTGCTTCGGCCTGTGGGCATTGGCTCTCCGCTGGAAGGGTCAGGCGCTTTGCACCTGACGCCCAATCCGTGATAAGGCCACGGCGAACCAAGTGGTTTGCTGCTTTCAGCACGATTTTACCTCATTGAATCCATGGCCAAGAAACAAAAAGACAAACGGCCAGCCGCACGGCTGCCGAAGGGCTTTCTCGATACCGAGGCAGCCGACCTGCGCGCAATGCAGGCTATGATCGCCACGATCCGTGGGGTTTACGAATCCTATGGGTTTGAGCCGCTGGAGACGCCGGCGTTCGAGTTCACCGATGCGCTGGGAAAGTTTCTGCCCGACAGCGACCGGCCGAACGAGGGCGTATTCTCGCTGCAGGACGAAGACGAAAGCTGGATGTCGCTGCGCTATGATCTGACGGCACCGCTTGCCCGCTATGTCGCGCAGAATTTTCAACATCTCGCCAAGCCGTTTCGCCGCTATGCGACGGGGCCCGTGTGGCGCAACGAAAAGCCCGGTCCCGGACGGTTCCGTCAGTTCACCCAGTTCGATGCGGATACAGTTGGGACAGCGAGCATCGCGGCGGATGCGGAAATCTGCATGCTTGCGGCCGATACGCTTGAAGCTATAGGGATCGCGCGCGGGCAATACGTCATCAAGGTCAATAACCGCAAAGTGCTGGACGGCGTTTTAGAGAAGATCGGCGTTGCACCGGATGGCAGCGAGGCCGGACATCGGCTTGTGATCCTGCGCGCTGTCGACAAACTGGTCCGGCTCGGGCCGGAAGGTGTTGCGGCGCTTCTGGGGCCTGGGCGGAAAGACGAGTCGGGCGACTTCACCAAGGGTGCGGAGCTGCCCGAGGACGCAATCGCGCACATCCTTCGGTTCGTTTCAGCCGGGCGCTCAGGCGACGTACTTGACGAGCTTGCCGGAATTGTCGAGGGCAGCGATGTCGGGGGCGAGGGTGTTCAGGAACTTCGTGATCTTGAGAAACTCGTTGTCGCGGCCGGGTATGGTTCGGACCAGATCCGTGT
>CAYGRH010000457.1:0-366 GCA_964352165.1 uncultured Hyphomicrobiaceae bacterium
GATTTCGCGTGCCTGGTCGCGTTCCAGCTCGGCGCGGCGCACCGCCATTGACGCATCGTCGACCTTGGCCAACGAACCGACATTGCGATTTTCGAGAGTTTGCGCTCGTTCCAGCAATCGCTGGGCATCCTGCAGCCGTGTCTCCGCAACATCGACTGCGAGCTGGGCTTTGCGAGGATCAAGGCGCAATATCTGCTCGCCCTTGGCGAGCCGTTGTCCAGCGCGTGTATGAAACTCCGTCACTTCGCCAGCCAATTCCGGAAAGATCATGACGGAGCGGCGAGCCCGCGCTGTCCCGATTGCCGTCAGCTTCAAGCGATTTTCGCGCGCGCCGACATCGGCGGCAATGACGAGTGCGGTCCGCGT
>CAYGRH010000457.1:376-2239 GCA_964352165.1 uncultured Hyphomicrobiaceae bacterium
TCGTTCAGCATCGCGACCACATGGTCTCGTCCCGCCCACAGCGCGCTTGACGCAACGAGCAGGGCTGCAAACACCACAATCTGTAGCCACCTGACCAACTTCGGATCCACGAACGGCGCTCCCGGCGTTAGGGCATGGCCCTCAAACCATACTCTAGCCTATTGGACGGATTTCCAATGAACCTATCATGAAGCCCGAATTGCTGTCCCACCCGCAACGATGGCAGCGGTCAGGCCCATTCAACAGGGTAAACCGTAAAACATGCAGTGATTTCAGAAATTTAGATTTCTGTTGTGCGCTCGGCGAGGGCTCTCATCCATGCTGGGTTAGCGGTCGCTAGTCCCTTGCAGCGTCCATAGCCGAAGGTTGCCGTCATCCCCCACACTGGCGACACGCCTACCGTCTGGCGCGAACGCTAGCCCGGCAACTTCACCAGGATGGCTCGCCAGCGTCAAAAGCGTGCGCCCGCGTTTCATGCTCCAGATACGAATGGTGCCATCCGCCCCGCTCGACGCCAAAAGCGTTCCATCCGGAGAGAAGGCCATCGACGTCACGTCCTTTTTGTGACCGCGCAGCCGCCGGATAAGCCGGCGCGATTTCACCGACCAGATGCGGATTTCGCCATCCAGCGAGCCCGATGCGATATACCGCCCGTCCGGCCGGAAGGCGACCGCGGATATGAAGTCCCGGTGCTTGCGGTAGGTGCGGACGGGATCAAGCGTCTTGAGGTTCCATAACCGTAACGCTTTGTCGGCACCGCCAGAGGCAAACATACCGGCGCGCGTCGACACCGCGAGCGCCTGAACCGAGTTTTCATGTCCGCCAAAAACATGGAGGGGCGCGCTGGGAGTGTTGGTATCCCAAAGCGAGACTTTCCAATCGTGGGCGGCAGCTACGAGCTGGCCTGATACGTCTGTAAACGACAGCGACCATATACTGGCCTCGTTGCGACGCAGGCTGGCAAGCTTCGCCCCGGTCTCAAGATTCCACACACCGATCGACCCATCCGCATGGCCGGTCGCAATCATTCCGTCCTTGATGTCGAGCGAGATCGCCGGTCCGTGGTCGAGCGAAATCGTGCGCAGAATGCCGCCGCTTGTTCCATCGTGAATGCTCAGCGAGGCATCCTTGCCGGAAACAACGGCAACCCGGTTGTCAGGCGAGAATGCAACGGCGCTGGCCCCGCTCGAAAAGCTCGCCACCTTTGCCAGTAGTGGGTTGACCTTCGGCGGCGCTTCCTGGCGCGGCGATGGGGTTTGAATGCGAGCCGTGCGCGTTTCTGGTGCCGCAGGCTTCTTCGCGAACGGCTTGGAAGCAGGCGGTTCTATGCTCGAAGTTTGCGCAGGCGCGGACTGGGACGGTTCCTTGAACAATTGGCCGATATCGAAGTGCCGCATCGCGTCCTGGTTGGCGACGGCGACGCCGGCAACGCCAGCTCCGACCATCAGCTTAAACAGAACGGAAAACCAGTTCCGCCAGCGGCGGGTGCCAGCCGGGCGTGGAGGTTTGCGCCGCTTTTCGATGGCGTTGGCAGCAGGCAACAGCGCACGCGACGATTTCTTCGCCGCGGGTTGTGGTGCGGGCTTTGACGCCGGTGGCGTCTTTGCCGTGGCGGGTTTCGCTTCGGCTTCCCGCGCGCCAGGTTCGGTGGCGGCAGGCGTCGGCTTTGAGGCATCTGCTGGTTTGGCTGCGGGCACCGGCTCAGGCTGCTGCTCCGTCTTTTTTTTGGCCTTCAGGCGGGGAAAGACGAAAGCCTTCGGCGGCGCATGGATCTTGACGGTGGCTGCTGGGCCTGCGGCCGCTGCGGCAGCCTCGCCGCCCTTGGGTCGCGATTTGACATCAGCGCCAGCCGCGTTGCCAGCC
>CAYGRH010000458.1:0-2229 GCA_964352165.1 uncultured Hyphomicrobiaceae bacterium
CCGCAACCGGGTCCTCGCCGGCAGTCGGCGCAACGGGACGGACGCTTGAAGAGACCGTCGGAGAGCTTTTGCGCCCCATGCTGCGCGAATGGCTCGATGCGAACATGCCCCGCATCGTCGAAACCGCCTTGCGTGCGGAAATGTCCGAAAGCGTCGCGAAGTCGCTTTCCTCGGGCTCCGCTGGTTCTCCAGCCCCTAATGCTTCAAGCGGTTTCGGCACGAAAAAACCAAACTAAGACAAACACCTAACCGGCAAGGCTTCCTGTCCAGTTCAATGCGCAAACGACCATGATATGACGCAACACTGGCGCTCAAGTGCCTACGGGCCGCACCCGATACTGCTCGTGCGCGCCGCCAAATCGCAGCTACGATGGGCGCTGAAACCATGACTGCCCGCCGCCATTGCTCCGCGCGCATCGCAGCATGCCTGGCAATCGGCCAGCCTGCCGCAGCCCTGTTGAGTTGACAGCGCCGATCAGCGGGGCGTACCACCCAATGCGGCCAAGGCGATTAGGGCAACTTGATCAGCCTTATTTCGCCGGATTTGATTGCGATCCCAGCACGACGCCCTCCCATCAACATTCATGACGCCTCCGGAAGACGTTTTCGCAAAATGCTCGAAAAGACCTATCAGCCTGCCAATATCGAAACGCGCATTCATGCTGAGTGGGAGAAGGCCGAGGCCTTCAAATGCGGCAAGCCGGAGCGACGGGGCCCCGACGCGAAAGGCAAAATAGCCGAGCCGTACTGCATCGTCATTCCGCCGCCCAACGTGACGGGCTCCCTGCATATGGGCCATGCGCTCAACAATACCCTGCAGGACATCCTGTGCCGGTTCGAGCGAATGCGCGGCAAAGACGTGCTGTGGCAACCCGGCATGGACCACGCAGGCATCGCGACCCAGATGGTGGTCGAGCGCCAGATGGCAGAGCGCAAGGAGCCCGACCGCCGCGCCATAGGCCGCGAAAAATTCGTCGAAAAAGTCTGGGCCTGGAAAGAAGAATCCGGCGGCACCATCGTCAACCAGCTCAAACGGCTGGGCGCGTCCTGCGACTGGTCGCGCGAGCGCTTCACGATGGACCCGCAAATGACGGTCGCCGTGACTAAGGTGTTCGTCGAACTCTACCGCGAAGGGCTGATCTACAAGGACAAGCGCCTCGTCAACTGGGACCCGAAATTCCAAACCGCGATATCGGACCTCGAAGTCGTGCAGGTCGACGCGCGGGGAAGTTACGAATGGTCGCTCGGGGATGAAGAAGATTTCAATCCCGAGACCCTGGCCAAGGCGCTGAAGAAAAGCGCAGGCGGCCACATGTACCATTTCCGCTATCCGCTGACGAAGCCCATCGATGGTTACGATAAGGACTACATCGTCGTTGCCACGACGCGCCCCGAAACGATGCTGGGCGACTCAGGCGTCGCCGTTCACCCCGAAGACGAGCGCTATGCGGCTCTGGTGAAGGCCAAGGCAACCGTCACGCTACCGCTTGTCGGCCGCGTCATTCCAATCGTTGCCGATGAATATTCCGATCCCGAAAAAGGCACAGGCGCGGTCAAGATCACGCCCGCACACGACTTCAACGACTTCGAAGTCGGCAAGCGGCAGGAACTCGAACAGATCAACATCCTCGACGAGCATGCCAGGATCACCGGCGATGTCCCTGAGGGCTATCGCGGAATGGACCGGTTCGCTGCCCGCGAACGGATCGTCGCCGACATGCACGCAGCCGGCCTGCTCGAAAAGATCGAACCGACGAGCCACACCGTGCCGCACGGCGACCGTTCCAACGTCGTCATAGAACCGTGGCTGACCGACCAGTGGTACGTCGACGCCGAGACGCTGGCTAAGCCTGCGATCGCCGCCATCGAGGATGGCCGCACGAACTTCGTGCCGAAGAACTGGGAAAAGACGTACTTCGAATGGATGCGCAACATTCAACCGTGGTGCATCTCGCGCCAGCTCTGGTGGGGCCATCAGATCCCGGCATGGTACGGGCCCGACGGCGAAGTCTTCGTTGCAGGCGATGAATCAGAGGCAGCCGAACTTGCTGCAAAGCATTACGGCAAGGCCACCGAACTCACGCGCGACGAAGACGTGCTCGACACCTGGTTTTCGTCCGCGCTATGGCCGTTCTCGACGCTCGGCTGGCCCGACGAGACGCCGGAGCTTGCCCGTTATTATCCAACCAGCGTGCTCGTCACCGGCTTCGACATCATCTTCTTCTGGGT
>CAYGRH010000459.1:0-2223 GCA_964352165.1 uncultured Hyphomicrobiaceae bacterium
CCGAGCGTAGCGAGGATCAGCCGCGAGCGAAAAACAACTCCACGGCTCGCAGGCGAGCCGAGGCGGATGCCGGCAGGTTGAGCCACGCGCATTGCCCCCAAGCTCCGAAGTGATCACCTCCTGAGACCGCGACTGCGGTCCGGCGCAAGCGCCGCCCCAGCGGAGGCCCGAGCGTAGCGAGGATCAGCCGCGAGCGAAAAACAACTCCACGGCTCGCAGGCGCACCTAGCCCGCACTCATCAAATAGAAGCATGCTGTAGACGAACTTTCGCAATGGCGACTTTGGAATTTGGTAGCGGAGGAGGGACTTGAACCCCCGACACGCGGATTATGATTCCGCTGCTCTAACCAACTGAGCTACTCCGCCTTACGGCCCAAAAAGCCGACCCGACAAGCGGGAGACCGTCTATAGAAACCCCGGCGGCGCGCTGTCAAGTTCGCAGATCGCTTGGTTGCACCAACGGAGCAGCGTCACGCCCGCATATCTCGGTCAATTGCTACAAAGTCAATGCAACCTGAGTGCTTTTGCGTCAACGAAGAACAAGCGCGAAATCCAGCCGCTGAGGCTTATGCACCGGCCTAATCTCCAGCGTGAACCGCCATTCGTGAGCCTGCCGCCGCCGAGATATCCGCGTCCGCCGCGCTCACCGTGTCGGCAATCCATCCGCCACCCAGGATGCGCGCTCTGGCCCCCTCGTCATCGTAAAAGACGCACGCCTGCCCCCTGGCAACTCCGCCATCGCCGTTCCGGAGTTCGACCCGCACCGTGCCATCCAGGTCGACGTGCAACATTGCGGGTTCCGGCGGTTGCGTCGAACGCACCCGGGCATGAATGGCCAGCCCGTCGCCAGCCGCAGCCTCGATGGGGCCAACTCCCAGCCAATTGACGTTGCGCAAGATGAGCGTGCGCGTTTCCAGGCTTTCGCGTGGTCCGACAATGACCGAGTTTGTCGATGCGTCCAAATTCACGACATAGAGCGGTGCGCCCTTGGCAATGCCAAGCCCCCGCCGCTGGCCGATTGTAAAGTGGATAATGCCGTCGTGTTCGCCCAGACGCGTTCCGTCGATGTGAACGATCGGGCCAGGCTTCAGCGCGTCCGGCCGCAGCTTGGCGACAATGTCGGTATAGCGGCCATTGGGAACGAAGCAGATGTCCTGGCTGTCGGCCTTGCTCGCGACGGGAAGACCGCGCTCCTCGGCAATCCGCCGCACGTCGTCTTTCGGCATGTCTCCAAGAGGGAACCATAGTTTTGCAAGTTGCGTCCGCGTCGTTGCGAACATGAAGTAGCTCTGGTCGCGGTCGCCATCGCGGGCGCGGATGAGTTCGGCCCCCTCGGGACCGTCCCGCCGCGCAATATAATGACCCGTCGCCAGATAGTCCGCGCCCAGCTCCTCGGCGGTCGCCAGCAGGTCCTTGAATTTAATTTCTTGATTGCACCGCACACAGGGGATCGGCGTTTCACCGGCAACATAACTGTCAGCGAACTCTTCGATCACGGCTTCGGAAAACCGGCTTTCGTAATCGAGCACGTAGTGGGGAATGTCGATCATCTCGGCAACCCGGCGGGCATCATGAATATCCTGGCCCGCACAGCACGCACCCTTGCGCGCCATCGCCGCTCCATGATCGTAAAGCTGCAGCGTGATGCCAATGACCTCATGGCCGGCATCCTTCATCAGCGCGGCAACGACGCTGGAATCAACGCCGCCCGACATCGCAACGACGACCCGCAGCCTGTCCGGCTCGCGCGGCGGGCCATCGATGCGGCGTTTTGTCACACTTTGTGTGGTTCGGTTCATTTTGACCCGTGTCGCTTTTCTTAACGCGCGTATCGATCCAAGCGCTCGGCTTAACGTTTGGAATGGGGATCTTGGCTTCAAACGTCTAAGCCTCCTGGCGCGCCAGCGCCAGAACTTCCCAAGCCCCATATAGCTTCAGCGTCCGCTCACTTCGAGCTCGAACGCCTGCAAAGCCGTCATCTGAATAGTGTCTTCGGCCACTTTGAAAGTGGCCCCGGCCATCGCCCGCTAAACCCCGAGTGCAGGCCGAAAAGCCCAGTCGAGAATCATTGGCTATGTAGTGCCGTCCCCCTACTGCGCGCAACCCGTTGCAGGGCAATCTTTCAAGTTGTTTCGAAGTGCAACGCGCGAGATCCATGCAATTGTGCCGTAACGCGACAAACGATCTTAGCTGTTCAACCTTAATGACTGAGATTAAACGCA
>CAYGRH010000460.1:0-2223 GCA_964352165.1 uncultured Hyphomicrobiaceae bacterium
CGGCAGGTATGCCTGCAGAAGTTCTGATTACTGCGCAGGAGCGCACGGTTGCGAGTTATCTCATGAAACCGCTGTTTGATCAGTTCAACCGGGCTTTCCGCGAGGAATAACTCGGTAATCCCGATTATTTCGGTTCGGTCGATACGGGCGCAATCGGGAAAACGGCGCGCAGTGCAGCCTTGGGACTTCGAGCACCTGGGCAGCTAACTTTTTTCATGGCAGGATTACTGCGTACTGAGAAGCTTTCCCGCCTCAGTCGGCTCTGGGCCGAACCGCCTCAATCGTTGGGTTGCCGGCTGAAGAATGGAGCGGGAGCGGTCTGGAGTGCGCTGATGCTCGGACGACTGTTTCGCTACGTGGTAACTGCCGCACTGACCGCCAGTCTTCTGGCGATTGTGCCTGGACTTTCGCTTCCGGCAAAGGCTGCAACGGGCAGTCATTGTGTTGCAATGGCAGATGCCGGGCCGCGTGTTCGCGACTTTGCCAACGCAGGTCTGCGGGCAAGTCCGGTGGCATTCGTGCCAGTCTCGTTGGAGGCGGGGCAGGTTCGCATCACCTACATCACCCACTCCACATTCCGCATCGAGACGGCCGGCGGCGTCGTGATTGCAACGGACTATGCCGGGTTTGCGGGCAAGGGCCGGTTGCCTGACGCCGTCACAATGAACCATGCCCATGACAGCCACTACACGGATTTTCCCGAGGCCGGGATATCGCATGTGCTGCGCGGCTGGAACCCGGCTGGAGGGCCGGCGCGGCATCGCGTGACGATTGGAGATGCCTTGATCCGCAATGTGCCAACGGATATCCGCAGTTGGGACGGCGGACGCGAGCCTTACGGCAATTCGATATTTATCTTTGAAGTCGCCGGGCTATGCATCGGCCATCTCGGGCACCTGCATCATGAACTGGCGGCAGAAGACCTCGGGCAGATTGGCCAGCTCGATATCGTCATGGCACCGGTCGACGGCACCTTCACCCTCGACCAGCTATCGATGGCGAGAGTGTTAAAGCTGCTGAAGGCGCGCCTCGTCATCCCCATGCATGCCTTTGGACCCAGCACGCTTGCGTCCTTCGTCAAGACTATGGGGGCGTCATTTGCGGTCGATTATTCGGAAGGCTCGTCGGTGGTCGTATCGACCGGGACACTCCCGAAATCGCCAACGATCCTGGTCATACCGGAGACGACAACGTGGTCGTTTGAATAGGCAGACGAATGGCGTCGGGCGGACTTCCGACCCCATGCGGCTCGGGCCATCCGATTTTGCCTGAATTTTGGAGGAGAAAATTTGGTGCGGCCGAGAGGACTCGAACCTCCACGGAGTTACCCACCACCACCTCAAGGTGACGCGTCTACCAGTTCCGCCACGGCCGCACTTTAGCCTGCAAACAGCGCGGAAACCGGGCGCAGCAGGCGGTCTTGGATGGGCCGGTTTGGAGGCGGCCCAACGAGGAAGACATGCTGGTATCAGGAAGGGTCCGGAATGGCAAGACCGTTTGCCAGGTTCGCACAGGCTGGGTAGTTTTGCCGGCACAACCAGCACTTGCGCGCCTGCCCGGCCTCATGGCTGGCTGGCCGGGCTACATGCCTCCCGGACTGCGTCGCAATGTTTCCCTGAGAGATCTGTGGCTGTCTCAGTCGACGGAACGAAAGCGGATTGATGAAAGAGAATGAAAGCGCGCCGTTTTCGGGACCGCCCGTTGAATGGTCCCGTAGCGAATGCCTGATCGACTATCCGCGTGCCGTCGAGGCAATGGAAGCGCGCGTCGCCGATATTTCAGCGGGGCGCGCAGGCGAAGCCCTCTGGCTGCTTGAGCATCCGCCGGTCTACACGGCAGGGACAAGTGCGAATAGCGAGGACCTTGTCGCGCCCGATCGCTTCCCTGTCTTCAAAACCGGACGTGGCGGGCAGTACACGTATCATGGGCCCGGCCAGCGCGTCGTCTACGTCATGCTCGATGTGCGCAAACGGTTCGGAGACGTGCGGGCGTTCGTTCGCGAGCTTGAAGGCTGGACCATCGATGCCATCGGGGAATTCGGGATTGCTAGCCATACGACGCCGGGACGCGTGGGCGTCTGGGTACCTCGACAGCGGTCCGACTCGCTATCTGGCCCGGATTCTGGTTCGACTCAGGTGGCTGCCCATGAAGATAAGATTGCGGCGATCGGAATTCGGTTGCGCCGCTGGATCAGCTTCCATGGCATCGCGATCAATGTTTCGC
>CAYGRH010000461.1:0-2222 GCA_964352165.1 uncultured Hyphomicrobiaceae bacterium
GCCACTTCCGTCGCACCGATGCCTGGGACGACTTCGATCTCGACAGCCTGTCGCCTGGCCTGCGCAAGGAGTTCATCGACTTCCTTGTGTCATCGCTGACGGCTGAGTTCTCGGGGTGCGTGCTCTATGCCGAAATGCGCAAGCGCGGCAAAAATCCGGACATCTGCGAACTGTTCAAGCTGATGAGCCGCGATGAGGCCCGCCATGCCGGCTTCATCAACGACACGCTGAAGGACTTCGACATCGGCGTCGATCTGGGCTTCCTGACGAAGGCGAAGAAGTACACCTTCTTCAAGCCGAAGTTCATCTACTACGCCACGTATCTGTCCGAAAAGATCGGCTACGCGCGCTACATCACAATCTTCCGCCATCTCGAGCGCAACCCCGACAAGCGCATCCACCCGATCTTTAAGTGGTTCGAAAAGTGGTGCAACGACGAGTTCCGCCACGGCGAAGCGTTCGCGCTTTTAATGCGCGCCCAGCCCGAAGTGCTGCAGGGCATGAACAAGTACTGGGTGCGCTTCTTCGTACTCGCCGTGTTTGCCACCATGTACGTGCGCGATCACCAGCGGCCATACTTCCATGAAGCCCTGGGCCTCGACCCGACCGAGTACGACTATCAGGTCTTCCGCGTCACCTCCGAGATCACCAAGCAGGTGTTCCCGCTCACGCTCGATATCGACAATCCGGCGTTCCGGGCGGGCCTCGAACGCCTGCGCAAAATCGCTGAATCGATAGGCCGCGCTGAAAAGCAGGGTGGCATCATCGGGGCTGCGAAGAAGTATGCGCTGATGACGGCGGCGTCCGCCACGTTCCTTCGCCTCTATACACTTCGTGTGAAGGACAACTCGATACCCGACCAAAGCCGTCTTCAGCCGGCCTGGTAGGAGCCAAAGTCCATTGAGCCGGAAGCCGGGAGGCTTCCGGTCAAGGATAGGAAAACGACATGATCGAAATGGCCATTGCCATCGCTTTCGCCTTGTTCATCTGGTGGTTCTCGACCGGAGCCATTCTGTGGCTCGACGGTCTACCCCGCCGGACGTTTGCGCGAAGCATGGCTGTGGCAACGATCTTTGGAATTGTAGCTTTTGCAGCCCTCGTCTGGTCGAGCGGCCGTGCCGATGAAACTGGTGCCTATGTCGGGTTCTTGTCGGCCCTCGTGGTATGGGGCTGGCATGAAATGAGCTTTCTAACCGGCTACATCACCGGGCCGCGCCGCACGGAATGCCCGAAGGGTGCAACCGGCTGGAAGCGCTTTCGCTATTCCGCCGAGACCGTCATCCACCACGAAATCGCGATAGCGGTTACCGGCGTTGCCATCGCCGCAATGACCTGGGGCAGCCCAAACCATGTGGGCCTCGCAACGTTCATGATCTTGTGGGTCATGCGGCTGTCGACCAAATTCAACATCTACCTCGGTGTGCCGAACGTCACCGACGAATTCCTGCCGCCGCACCTGCAGTACCTGAAAAGCTACTTCCCGCGCCGGCCCATCAACCTGCTGTTCCCGTTCTCGGTGACGCTTGCCACGCTGGCGTGCATGGAGCTTTTTGCCGCCGTTCCGGCTGAAGGCGCAACCGGCTTCGATATGACCGCAGCCGGTCTCCTCGGGGGCCTTATGGCGCTCGCCATCCTGGAGCACTGGTTCCTGATCCTGCCGTTGCGCGATGCCGAACTTTGGCGCTGGGCGATGCGCCATCACGATCCTGTGGATGGACCCGGATCCAAGATGCCCGGCGGATCATCCGAACCCATCAATGCCAAGAACCAGCCGCAGGCCGCCGCCGCATCGCCTGCGCAATTCATACAATCCATCGGCGGCGCAACAGAACTCTCCACGGGACGCTCCGGACAATCTTCGGCGCGCGCACCCGCACTCAAACTCATCGACAATTCAAACGAAGCGAAAGATGCGCGGGGCTCGCAGAAACCCGCGAAGGAGGCAGGCATGGACTACACGAGCATGATCGACGACGCGATATCCGCTCTTCACCGGGAGGGCCGTTACCGGGTGTTCGCCGATCTGAAACGCAAGTGCGGGGCCTATCCGCATGCGCAGCGCTTCGGCGGTTCTGCTTCCGCCCCTCGCGACATCACGGTCTGGTGCTCGAACGACTATCTCGGCATGAGCCAGCACCCCAAGGTGCTCGCCGCCATGCACGAGGCGATCGACACGGTGGGCGCGGGCTCGGGCGGCACGCGCAACATCTCCGGCACGTCGC
>CAYGRH010000462.1:0-2210 GCA_964352165.1 uncultured Hyphomicrobiaceae bacterium
ATCAGCACGGGAACGAGGGTCACTGACAGGATCGCTGCGAATGCCATTGCGTATGTCTTCGTGAACGCAAGGGGGGCAAACAACCGGTAGCTTTGGCCGGTGAGAGCGAAGACGGGCAGGAACGAGATGGTGATAATCAGCAGCGAGAAAAAAAGTCCCGGCCCGACCTCTTTTGCCGCGAGCAGCACCGCCTCGGAGCGTTCGGCGGGCGTCGCCTCGGGCGGCATCATCGAGAGCTTGCGATGCGCGTTCTCAACCATCACGATCGAGGCATCGACCATGGCGCCGATGGCAATCGCAATGCCGCCGAGCGACATGATGTTAGCGGTAATGCCCTGTTGCTGCATGACGATGAAGGCAGCAAGCACTCCGAGTGGCAGTGTTATGATCGCCACGAACGCCGAACGCACGTGCAGCAGGAAGATGAAGCAGACGAGAGCAACGACGATGCCTTCCTCGATCAGCTTCGTGGCAAGGTATTCGACCGCTCCCTCGATCAACGGCGCACGGTCATAGACCGTGACGATCTCAACGCCTTTCGGCAACCCGGCCTGCAGCGCCGCAATCTTCTTCTTCACCGCCTCGATCACGGTCAGAGCGTTTTCGCCTGACCGCATGACAACAATACCGCTGACCACTTCGCCCTGCCCGTTTAATTCGGTCACGCCACGGCGCAGTTCGGGCCCCTCGATGACGTTGGCGATATCGGAAAGCAGCACGGGCGTGCCGCTGTCGGAGTAGACCACGAAATCCTTGAGCTGCTGGAGATTTTCGACGTAGCCGGTCGAACGGATGATGAGTTCGGTCTCGGCCTGTTCGATGACGCGCCCGCCAACCTCACTGGAGGCTGCGCGCACGGCCTGGTTGATCCGCGACAACGGAATGTTGTAGGCACGCAACCGGTTGGGATCGACGAGGACCTGGTACTCCTTGACGAACCCACCGACCGAGGCCACCTCTGAGACGCCGGGCACGGTCGCCAGTTCGAATTTTATAAACCAGTCCTGAAGGGTTCTAAGCTGGGCTAGATCCCTGGTGCCGGACTTGTCGATCAGCGCATACTGGTAGACCCAACCAACGCCCGTGGCATCGGGCCCGATCTGCGGCGTGGCGTTTGCCGGCAGTGAGCCTGTGACAGAAGACAACGCCTCGATGACACGCGAGCGCGCCCAGTATTGATCGACGCCGTCCTGGAATATCACGTAGATGAAGCTGGTGCCGAACAGCGAGAAGCCGCGCACGGCTTTCGTCTTTGGAAGGCCTAACAACCGCGTTGAAAGCGGATAGGTTACGAGGTCCTCGATAATCTGAGGCGACTGGCCCGCAAACTCAGTTCTGATAATGACCTGCGTATCGGTGAGATCCGGGATAGCATCGAGTGGCGTCTTCTGGATCGCGAGCCAACCCATGACGACGAGCGCAAGAGCGCCCACGAGAACCAGTAGCTGGTTCTTCACGGACCAATCGATAATCTTAGCAACACCGGATTTCGTTGGATCGGCGCCAAGGTCGTGGGTGGACATACTATCATTCCTGCAATGCTGGGATCTGAGCTGGAAAGGTCAGTGATTGTGACCCTGCATGCCAGGAGGCGCGGCCGCGCCGACCCCCACGGCCGCCGGCATGGGTTCACCGGCAGCAACGGGTTTTTCATCCGGCCAAGGCACCAGATCTGCACTGCCACGGCTGTAGGGATTGAGCGGCGGGCCCGCCATCTGCAGCCACTTCCGGTTACTCGACTGGTCGACGTACATCTCGACTTTCTTTTCCGCATAGTGTTGCGGAGCGCCCTCCATCAGCCATGGTTCAAGTGCTGCAACGAGTTCGGCCAACGCCGTTTGAACCTCGGTCTCGGTTTGCGCTGACTTGCCTTTTTCAAGGGCCTTGACGGCGTCTTCCATGACGAAGGCAAGCCGCGAATGCTGGAATTGCGGCCAAAGCAGCGTCTTGACCTCAATCGCCGGTTCGAGAAATTTCGGATCGACCTCATATCCGTCGATCAACGCTTCGTGCATGTAGAGCGCGGCATCGACCATATGATCGACCATGGCGAGTTGCCGCTCATCGAGCTTGATGAGCGCAATCGGCAACTGCAGACGTTCGAGCTTGCGGAAACTCTCGCGCAAGGCGCTTTCGGAATCGATCAGGAACTGACCTGAAACGACGATATCGTCACCGGCATCGATCTCGCCCGAGATCTCCGTCCACGG
>CAYGRH010000463.1:0-2182 GCA_964352165.1 uncultured Hyphomicrobiaceae bacterium
CTTTGACGTTGGGCGGCAGTGCGATTGAAACGTCGTTGCGTTCTTCAAGGATGACGGCGGCGTCCGGGCTGAGCCAGTTGCCGGCGATCAGCGATGCGATGGCTTTTTCGCCAAGGCCCTTGCCATAGGGCGGATCGAGGAAGGCAATGTCGTATTGCGCTCCCCGGCCCATTGGGCCGAGCACGGTTGCATCGCGGCGGAAAATCTTTGACTCGCCTTGCAGGCCTAGCGCTTCGATGTTGGTTTGGATGGCGGCGCGGGCGTCGGCTGCGTTCTCGACAAACAACGCAAAGGAGGCCCCGCGCGAAACGGCTTCGATGCCGAGCGCGCCGGTGCCGGCGAACAGGTCGATGACGCGGGCGTTCTCGATTTCCGGGTAGTCGGACCCGTGGATCAGGATGTTAAAGACCGCCTCGCGCACGCGGTCTGATGTTGGCCGGGTGGCATTCGATTTCGTGGCGGAGATGACGCGGCCTTTCAGGCGGCCGCCGACGATGCGCATCAGGTCTGGCCCTTGTTGCGCGTGGATGGCTTCGGCTTGCGCAAGGGGCGCTGCTGCGTTTTTGCGGACTTCGTTTTGGTAAAGCGCGCAACTGGCTTCTGCCCGGCTGCCGGGGCTGCTGTTTTGGGTTTGAACTTGCGTGCCGCCGAAGGCTCGGAGGCACTTTTCTTACGTGTTCCGGCGTTTGCTGCGGGTTCTGATGCAGGTTGCTCGCGCTTCAATTTCTCGATGCGTCTGCGCGCTTTATAGGGTCCGCGCCTGACGGAGTTATCGTCTTCTTCTTCCTCGGCAAGTAGGCCCATTTCCTCAGCGAGCTTGGGTCCGAGCTGGTCGGCCAGCACCTTTCGGCGGACGCCGTCCACTTCGCCAGGCTTCAAGTCAAGGAGCTGGAAGGGGCCGAATGAAATGCGGATCAGGCGGCTGACGGCCAGACCAAGGCTTGCCATGATGCGGCGGACTTCGCGGTTTTTTCCTTCGCGCAGGCCAACGGTCAGCCAGACGTTTGAGGCCTGTTCGCTGTCGAGTGTCGCCTCGATCTCGCGATAGCGCACGCCGTCGATTTCGACGCCTTCTTTCAGCTTGTCGAGATCGGCCTGTGTCACGCGGCCTTGTGCGCGTACACGGTAGCGGCGAAGCCAGCCGGTTTCGGGCAACTCTATAAAGCGGGCCAATGCGCCGTCGTTGGTCAACAGCAGCAGGCCCTCGGTGTTGTAGTCCAGTCGGCCGATGGTCACGACGCGGGGTAGCCCGGCCGGCAGCTTGTCGAAGATGGTTTCGCGGCCTTCGGGATCGTGGTGGGTCGTCACGCAGCCCTTCGGCTTATGGAACCGCCACAGCCTTGGCGGCTCGGGCGAAGGCATGGGCTGGCCGTCGATCAATACGCGGTCTCTGGGCTTGATTTCGATAGCGGGCGTATCGAGGATCTTGCCGTTGAGGCTGACGCGGCCTTCGGATATCCAGCGCTCGGCCTCGCGGCGCGAGCACACGCCGGCACGGGCCATGGCGCGGGCAATGCGCATGGGTTCTGTGACGGCCGGCCCTGTTGGTCTGGATGCGCGTTGGGCGCGGGTCTCGACGCGGCCAGCGCGCGGCGGCGGCGCTGCTGGTGGGGCCTCGGGCGCGCGCGGTGCCTTTCTCTGACGAGAGGAAAAGCGAAATGATTTCTTTGCGGATTGCTCGCTATCGGCTGTTCTGCCCGCAGAAGTTCCGCTGAACTTCTTCTTGCCGGATGCGTCCGTTTTTCCGTCGGTTTGCGCTGTCGCGGATGGCCTGCCCCGCCGTATACGGCTGGCTGAGATCCGGCGCGCATCGTCGGCGGAAACGATGTCCGGCTTAAAGCGGCTGCGTCGACTTGTTTTGCGCGGTGGTTTAGTCATCGGGCGTGCGGCTTTCGCTGATCGAGCGGCGGGGCCAAATCGTTGGTCAACAGGCCCATCCAAGGGGCAATCGACGAACCATTGCTATGTCGCAATGCCTGGAGCGACTCGCGAGGATTGGAGCGGTTATATGACACCCTCAAGCGCAAACAGCCATATGTCGCTTGCACTCGAGTTCGCTGAGGCGGCGGCGCGCGCGGGCGAAGTGCCGGTGGGGGCGGTGATTGTCAGCGCCGAGGGGGATGTGCTAGCGGCCGCAGGCAACCGCATTGTCGAACTGCGCGATCCTACGGCGCATGCAGAG
>CAYGRH010000464.1:0-2154 GCA_964352165.1 uncultured Hyphomicrobiaceae bacterium
CCAGTAGGGCTTGAAACTGTGAGCAACGCTCAGCGTGGCAAGACAAGAGAACAGCGAATTGACGAACACGATCCGCCCGTCCGCCATTGCGGACACGTCGTGAATATCAAGGTCGCCTGTCGTATGGGCGACACGCGGCACGTAGTGACGGTCAGAACCGTTCAAATTCTGATCGGGGCCCAGGATGTTTTCGAACCGCCAGATTTTAAAGATGGTCGAGACCGCCAAGCGCTGCGGATCGGCCGACAGGCCCATGGCGCGGGCGACGAAACGCTCGTGAAAGGAGACGCGCAATTGTTCATCGAAACCGACGAGATACAGCCGGCCCGACTGATCGGATGTGAAGGCAAGGCTGACGTTGTTTCTCAACAGCCATTCAGCGAGCCCGCGCGTGCAGAAGATGTTGACTGGCTTCGCCACAGGCGCTGCACCCGCATCGGGCGGGGCCGGACGCTCGGCGTCTTCGTCCGAGCAATCCGCATCGGCTGGCATGGGATCAGCCCGACGGCTAAGGTCTTCGCTCAGGCATGCAACTGTAGAGGCTTCTCCCGAGAGTGCCGTTTCTATTTATTTCAGCGTAATAGGCGCTTCTAATTCCAACCTCGTTGCCGGCTTAAAACCCGTCCGGACTCACGAACGAGTTTTCCGCCGGGTGTTGCGACATCGAACGTCAGTTCAGTCACTCCGCGGCCAGAGGAGTTGCGCTGAGGTGAACGCACAGCGAAGTCGTACTCGAAACGCACTTCCAACCTACCGTTGTTGTCACCACCGCGGTTGACCTGAAAGGTATCCGCGACCAGGAGGTAATCCCGCTGCGGCCAACGCCGGAAGTAGGCTTGCTTGTCGGCGATAATCGACCGAAGTGTTTTGCGCCGTTCGCCGAAATAGTCGACACGCTCGGCATAGAGCGTAGCGATCTCCTCCGGGGTCATGTCCTCGCCGGAAAGATAGTGGGTTGCCACAAACCGTCGCATCAAGCCGCGCAACTGCTCCATATCGAGCGTCAACATGTCTTCAACACGTTGGGCGTTTTTGGGATCGCGGGTTTCGGTTTCCGGCTGCGCCCAGATCGGTTTGGCGAGCGAAACGCAGACGATCAATGCGGTACCGAGCTTCGCCAAAAACTTCACTGACGTGGGCATTACGCGACCTCGCTGCTAAATCGGGTTTCTTGAAATCGACCATTGTTCTTCTGGATCGAATTTGTGAGTGCTGAGGCCGTCGCAAGGCCCGGCCTCAGCGGCAACTTCCGTTGCGGAAATTTGCGTCTGCGGATTGTTGGCCTTACCGGTAGCCGCACAGCCCCGCCAACGACGCCGGGCTACTTTACGAGATGCTCGTAGGAAAACACATACTTCGTGTCCTTCAATGCCGAGTGGCACGAGCGGCAGTCGGCGAAGTTCTTGTCAAGGCGCGATCCGTCAGACTTGAAGCCGGCGAATTCCCAGTCGCCAACCTCCATCCCCTCGCCGGAGTAGTCCCTGCCCCAGCCTTTTCCCTTCTGCTTGACAATGACGGCGGCAAGATCGCCGCGGATGAGACGGTCGAGTTTCTTGCTACGCATCGGTTTGCCGGCCGGCCCGGCCTTGGCGTTGTAGACTTCCATAATGAGAATTGAACCATCCGATAGTTCGCCGTCCTTCCCAATTCCTTTTACCGCCACGTCGTTGGCGTAGAAGCGCGCCAGCTGCTTGCTGTTCTGACGCTCGGCGTTCAGATAGTTGGAAAACGTTGTCTGGTAGCCTTTCGGGTATTCGATGCGCTCAGGACCGGCCATTGCGGTCGCACCGGCTGCAATTAGCAGCGCGCCGGCTGCCATCAGTTGCTTCATCATGAGAACTCTCCTTAGCCAATCGTTGTTCGCTTCAACCTGGCCGACCGGCTTTGGCAGCCCGTAGCGCAGGGTCGGTTCACCGGTCATTCAGGGACGAATGCGCGAGTTGGAACCACAAGCAGCTACGGCGCGGACCACCTGGAGTTTCAGCCCGCATGCAAATTCCTCCCGTTTTCGGCAGGAGGTGAAAAATTTCTTCCCAGCCTGAAACCTTTGTCGCGGTGGTGCGTAACTTCAATGTGTTGTTGCGCGTCGGCGAGGATAAGCAGCGCGCAGGTTCGCGGCACGCAGGCATCGAGCTTGCGCTTTCAATACCATTC
>CAYGRH010000465.1:0-2117 GCA_964352165.1 uncultured Hyphomicrobiaceae bacterium
GCTTCGAAGAGATGAAGGACTTCTTCGAAGGCGTGGGCACGGGCGAGGCCTCCGGCATCTGGGAAGATACGCCCGTCGACCGCCCCGAGTTCCGCAAGAAGCACCTCGCCGGCATGACCAAGAAGCCCCTGCAGGAGACACCCGTCGGATGCTGATCCTCGATCACGATCGTGCAGGCGGCTACTGGGGCTCGGTTTACGCCTTCACCGCCATCAAGGGACTACAGGTCATCATCGATGGGCCCGTGGGCTGCGAGAACCTGCCGGTCACTTCGGTGCTGCATTACACCGACGGCCTGCCACCGCACGAGCTACCCATCGTCGTGACGGGCCTCGGCGAGGAAGAACTGGGCCAGTTCGGAACCGAAGACGCCATGAAGCGCGCGCACGGTGCACTCCGCCCTGATCTGCCGTCTGTTGTCGTCACGGGCTCCATTGCCGAGATGATCGGCGGCGGCGTCACGCCGGAAGGCACGGGCATCAAGCGCTTCCTGCCGCGCACAATCGACGAAGACCAATGGCAAAGCGCCGACCGCGCGTTGAAGTGGCTTTGGACCGAATTCGGCGCCAAGAAGGGCAAGCGCCCGAAGGAGAAAAAGCGCGCCGAAGGAGCTAAGCCCCGCGTCAACATCATCGGCTCGATGTATGGCACCTTCAACATGCCCTCGGACTTGGCCGAGATCCGACGCCTCGTCGAAGGTATCGGCGCTGAAGTCAATATGGTCTTCCCGCTGGGTAGCCATCTGGCAGACGTCGGCCGCCTCGTCGATGCCGACGTCAACGTCTGCATGTACCGCGAGTTCGGCCGCATGCTGTGCGAGGAACTGGACAAGCCCTACCTGCAGGCCCTAATCGGCCTGCACTCGACGACGAAATTCCTGCGCAAGCTGGGCGAACTGACTGGGCTTGATCCCGAGCCCTTCATCACGCGCGAAAAGCACACGACCATCAAGCCGATCTGGGACCTGTGGCGTTCGGTGACGCAGGATTTCTTCGGCACGGCCAACTTCGGCATCGTCGCAAACGAAACCTATGCGCGCGGCATACGCAATTTTCTCGAAGACGAAATGGGCCTGCCGTGCAACTTCGCGGTCTCGCGCTGCGCCGGCAAGAAGACCGATAACGAGGCGATCCGCTCCGACATCCACAACCGCACGCCGCTCGTGGTCTTCGGCAGTTACAACGAGCGCATGTATCTCTCCGAGATCGGTTCCAAAGCCACGTTCGTGCCAGCCTCGTTCCCAGGCACGTTCATCAGGCGCCACACCGGCACGCCCTTCATGGGCTACTCGGGCGCGACCTACATGATCCAGGAGATCTGCAACGCTCTGTTTGATGCGTTGTTCAACATCATTCCACTCGGCAGCGATCTCGATGCCATCGAGGCAACCCCGGGCCGTCTCCATCAGGAGCTGCCCTGGGACGCCCCGGCAATCGCAGCGCTCGACGCCCATGTCGAACGCTACCCCGTCGTCGGGCGGATTTCAGCTGCAAAGAACCTTCGCGATGCCGCCGAAAGAGCGGCACGCACGGCCGGTGAAAAACGCGTCAGTGAAGAGCGTCTGCTCCATACGGCGAAAAACACGCGGGAGATATTGCCCGCATGAATATTGCCGGAACGAGCAAAGAAACAAGCGGAGCAGCGTCGCCACGAGTTTGGTGGATGCGGCAAAGCCCGCTCAACGGAATTAGACCCGCGACATGGAAGGAAGCGAAATGTCGATAGCGCAAGAGACTTCCCACTATTCCCACACCAAGAGGCGCCAGCAGGCGCAGAACGA
This sequence comes from uncultured Hyphomicrobiaceae bacterium, assembly GCA_964352165.1. Taxonomy (GTDB): domain Bacteria; phylum Pseudomonadota; class Alphaproteobacteria; order Rhizobiales; family Hyphomicrobiaceae; genus CAYGRH01. The sequence goes on from CAYGRH010000465.1 coordinate 1,781, forward strand.
ATATCGCGTGATCTTCGCTCTCTGCTTCGTTGTTTTCCTCATCGCGCTCGTGCCGGTCCGAATGAGCCGATGGATTGCGCGGCCGCTCGATCCAGCTTCACGAAACAAGCAGTCCTTGTTCGCTGAGGCGCGCGAAGCAGCGAACGCCGCATTGCCCTACGCCTTCATCGGCTGACTAGGGCACCGGTTTGTATTTGGGGCTGCGCCTCGAATGCAATTGAAGCCACGGGAGCTTTTTTTGGAGTCCCTTGGTCGAAACCCCCGCCGCGCGGGAAAAGCGCGGTAACGGGCGCAAGCCCACAAAGCCGGAGATAACGATGGCTAATGACCTAGACCC
>CAYGRH010000466.1:0-2093 GCA_964352165.1 uncultured Hyphomicrobiaceae bacterium
ATCTCCATGTAGGCTGGGTCATCGCGCAGGAAGGCGTTGACCGCCAACGCCAACCAATCGTCAAACGTCTTGAAGAAATGCTGATGAGTAATGCGCTGCAGATGCTTGGCGATCTCGGCCGGGGCGGCGTGCGGGGAACGAGGCGCCTTTGCCATTCGTCCGGGCTAACGCTTGCGGTTTCGCGCTGAATAGAGAACACGCTCAATCTGCGTGATCTCGGTCTGTACCTTCGCCAGCGCCAAGACTAGCTGTTCGCGCAGCTCCCAGGCGGCATCAGATTCCGCAAAGCGGCCGTTGCGTCCTTCTTCACGGGCTATGCGTTGAAGCTCTCTAATCTTCGTCTCGAAAGCCAGTTCCTGCCGCCCCAGCTGCAAGAGGTTGCTCTCAAGCTGGTTCAGATTCAGGCTCATGCAGGGGACTAACGATACCGGCTCAAGAAAGCGTCGGCTTTAGCGTTCAAGCTGTCGAGCTCCAGGCTGACACGAAGTATCCGATTGGCGATCTCGCCAACTTCTCCACCCTGGTCGGAGATTTCGCGGCAGGATGCCTGCAGCGCGTCCACCTCCTCGCGTGAGATGTCTTTTATCGTCGTCGCAGTGGCGGCGTGAGGGTTCGAACGCGGAAGCATGCGTGAATCCTCCCACAATCATCCGTACACGTCAATATGGGGCGCAGCCGACCTACGAGCGGTGTGTTTAGTCGTCACAAATGAAGCTCCCCGCCAGCGATCAAAGCCCGCAGGGCCGAGACGCGAGAGCGGCTCGGTTCACGCGAGCGCGGCCCGCGTTAGCGGGGGCGGCCAGAGCACTTCACATTTTGAACCGTTACTCCATCGGACATAAGCGGACACGCGCACAGCATGTGGTAGCAATGACACAGGGAAGCCAAATTCTAACCATTGGCGAACAATCATATTTTCAACTGTCGGTCTTTGGTTGCAATCTGAAGTGGCCGGTTCCCCGCCGGCACCACAATAATCCCGTTTCCCTTTGTCACGCCGTCGGTCGGTCTGGACTTCCCAACCAGTCTGATCGGCGGTGACTTTCTTTCCAGGGCTCAGCAGCGCGGCAGCCGACCTCAATCGGCCCGTCCACCCTTACCCTTCTTCGGCATGCCTTTGCTGACGGTACCCGTGGCGACCATGTCGGCCAGTTCAGGCGCGGCGTCCTGCATTTCAGCTTCGGTCTTGCCGGGCAGCGGGAAGCTGCTGGCACCCGACAGCATGGCTTGGCCATTGCGGGTTTGTTGCATCCAGACGGATAGACGGACGAGGGGACTGCCATCACCGAAGTTGACGCCGCCCCATAGGTCGGGACGTTTTTTGTCGGGGGCATCACCCTTGAAGCCGTTGGGGAACAAGGTCACTTGGCGAGGACGCAGTGACAGCGAGCCTAGAGACTGGTCGGCGGGCGTGGAGGTACGGGTGAGGGCGGCGACTTGATCGGCCGGCTCGGCCTCGGTGCCGTAGGCACTCACTGTGCCGGAGTACATCAATTTCACTTCGCCGGTTTGCGGGTCGGCAAAGTCATGCGCCCATAGGGTGATTTCATATTTATCGGTTTCACCTGGCTTGCAGACGTGTCCTTCAAAAATCGGACGTTTGTCGCCGGGTTGTTTATCGCGATTGAGAAATGCAGCAAAGTCGCCGCGCAGTTGTTCTTTAGCCATGGCACCTCCGTGATTGTTGTTGGTGCCCTGAATTTTGCGTCTGAGTGGATACAGGGTCAAGAAAACTGCCTACCGCGCAGGCACTTGCGTGCGATGGAAATGTGGGAGGACTGTCAAGCACCATAGTCTTGACAAAGTAACGTGCACTGACTATATTGTTCTTACGTTTGTTTAGACGCAAAGGGCACCGTTCTAGCGATGCCCTTTTTTTGTTACCTCGTGATGGTCAGCGCGAGCAGAACCCGCAGCTTTCCGAACACTAGGCACAACGTGCCACAGATGGTCATGGTCGTTGCTCCTTTCGTTTGTTTAGACAGGGAGCGACACGCCACTATGGCGGGATAGTCTTACCACGGATGATAGGTCACTGCCAGCGGCACAAAAGAGCCGCGATGGTGGTGTGAAACGGGCGCGCTAGAGGCGCG
>CAYGRH010000467.1:0-2085 GCA_964352165.1 uncultured Hyphomicrobiaceae bacterium
GTGTGCGCCCGCTTCGGACTGCCGTGCGAGATCTATATGGGTGCAACCGACGTCGAGCGGCAATCTCCGAACGTCGCGCGCATGTACATGCTGGGTGCCAAGGTCAATCCCGTAACGTCGGGTGCAGGCACGCTGAAGGACGCGATGAACGAAGCCCTGCGCGACTGGGTGACCAACGTGTCAGATACCTATTACATCATCGGCACGGCCGCCGGCCCCCACCCCTATCCCGCAATGGTCCGCGATTTCCAGTCGATCATCGGCAAGGAACTGCGCGAGCAGATGATGTCAGCCGAAGGCCGCTTGCCTGATACACTTGTGGCCTGCATTGGCGGTGGTTCGAACGCGATCGGCCTGTTCCACCCGTTCCTCGATGACGAAGGCGTCGCGATCTGTGGTGTCGAAGCTGGCGGCCACGGCCTCGACGTTCCCGACGGTCACGCAGCCTCGATGAACGGTGGCACACCCGGCGTTCTGCACGGCAACCGCACATACCTTTTGCAAAACGAGGACGGCCAGATCACCGAAGGCCATTCGATCTCGGCGGGCCTCGACTACCCCGGCGTCGGCCCCGAGCACTCCTGGCTGAAGGACACCGGTCGCGTGACTTACGTCTCCGTCACCGACAAGGAGGCGTTGGCAGCCTTCCAAGAATGCGCGCGCCTCGAAGGCATCATTCCCGCACTAGAGCCATCGCACGCGCTGGCCCACGTCTTGAAGCTCGCCCCCACCCTGCCGCAGGACAATCTACTCGTGATGAATATGTGCGGGCGCGGCGACAAGGATGTATTCTCTGTCGCCAAGCATCTTGGCATCAAGATCTAGACGCAGCGGTTCTGCTCACGCTGCCACCCTGTATAGGCCGCAAAACAAAAAACGGCACCGGATTGCTCCGGTGCCGTTTCGATTTTGATCGAGCCAAGTGCTGGCTGATTTATCGTTCAACTTTGCAGACTTGCGACTGCTTATTCCTTCTTGGCTTTCTTCTCGCCGTCAGGTGCCGTCATCGTTGGCACAGCTTCACCGACGCGATCCGTGTAGGTCTGCGAGCCTGGCGCGCTGCTGTCGGCTGCTGCCTTTTCATCCGACGTCATCTTCGGCACTTCCTCGCCAAGCTTTTCGGTCATGACGCCTTTATGGCTGGTCTGACCGGCCGCGGCGTCCTTTGCTGCTTTTTCGCCGGCCAGTGCTGCGGGCGTGAATGCGATCGCGATTGCCGCAAAAAGTGCGAGTGCCGCAGCCGTAGCAGTAATCTGTTCAGAGCGGGTCATGTGATCCTCCTGAGCTTTGGCGCTTGAAACCGCAGCGCCGGATTACGGGGGTCGGCAGATTTGAGCCGACCATTCGTCGCGAGCGGATATTATTCCCGCCGCGATCTTGCTGGTTAAACGCGTCGGCATGGACTTGGTTCCAAAATTCTTGAGGAATAATCCTGCAGGCGATTTGTGGGATGCATATGGTAAGAGTCGTAACTTGAGTGGAGTCACAGTTGACTTCGGCAGTATGTTGGCTCATTGCGGCGATGACACGCGCGAGCCTGAGGTGCTTTTGACCCTTTGAGCTTGTGAGAGCTGCGCATCTGGAAAGGAGACCCGACCCATGCAGAAAGTTGATACGCAAGGCGGTTGTCTGTGCGGCGCGATCAGATATTCAGTCAAAGGCAACGTACAGGGTTCGGCTTCATGCCATTGCCGCGATTGCCAATACGTATGCGGTGGTGCGCCTTCGTATGTGCTCGTCGTCGCACGCAAGTCACTCGAGATACTGCAGGGCGAACCGGCAACTTTCGTCAATACGGCAGACAGCGGTGCGACCCGCACACGCCATTTCTGCCCCAACTGCGGTACGCCGTTGTTTGCGGAAAACTCGGCCTTTCCCGATGGCATCTCAATCAAGGCCGGCACTCTCGACGATCCCTCGATCTACTCGGTTCAAGCGCAATTCTGGACGGATTCAGCACCATCGTGGCAGCCGATCGATGAAAAGGTACCAAAGTTCCCGAAAGGGCCGAACTCGGCTTGAAGGGCATGGGGTGCGACCCGCATCGCTTCTGTCTTTCGATGAACATTGCCCGCTCACGTCCAA
>CAYGRH010000468.1:0-2081 GCA_964352165.1 uncultured Hyphomicrobiaceae bacterium
ATAGGTATCTGACACGTTGGTCACCCAGTCGCGCAGGGCTTCGTTCATCGCGTCTTTGAGCGTGCCTGCACCCGACGTCACCGGGTTCACCTTCGCGCCCAGCATGTACATGCGCGCGACGTTGGGCGATTGCCGCTCGACGTCGGTTGCACCCATATAGATCTCGCACGGCAGCCCGAAGCGCGCACAAACGGTGGCGACCGCAACCCCATGCTGGCCGGCTCCCGTCTCGGCGATGATGCGCGTCTTTCCCATGCGCATGGCGAGCAGGATCTGGCCCAGGCAGTTGTTGATCTTGTGGGAGCCCGTGTGGTTCAACTCGTCGCGCTTGAAGTAGATTTTCGCACCGCGCTTTTCTCCGTCGGGCTTGCCGTCCTTGGCCGCCTCGTTGCGCAGGTGCTCGGTCAGCCGCTCGGCAAAGTATAGCGGGCTGGGCCGGCCGGCGTAGTGCGTGTTGAGGTCGGTCAGCCTGGCTGCAAACTCGGGATCGGCCTTGGCATCTTCATACGCGCGTTCGAGGTCAAGGATGAGCGGCATCAAGGTTTCGGCAACGAAGCGCCCACCGAACAAGCCGAAATGGCCACGCTCATCGGGGCCGGTGCGGAACGAGTTGAGCTTGGTTTCTGATGCTTGGCGCTTATCGGTCTTCATATCGGGGTCCTCAATGGAACGGGTTTGCGTCAGATGATACGTTGCGATCCGGGATCTGCTGCATCATTCTTTCTCAACGGCGCGGTCAAGCCGCCTATTCGTAAGACTGCTTAGCCGTCTTTGCGGCATGAATAAAGTCGCGGATCAGCGCGGCATCCTTCACGCCGGGGGCGCTTTCCACCCCCGATGACACATCGACGATGGGCGCGCGCGTCAATCGAATGGCTTCCGCCACGTTTTCAGGCGTCAGACCGCCGGCAAGTGCGAAAGCCGGATCCGGTCCGTAGCTCGCGGGCAATGTCTCGAGAATTCTCCAATCGAACGAAAGCCCGTTGCCGCCGGGCAGGTCGGCGTCCGGCGGTGGCTTGGCATCGAACAAGATCAGGTCGGCGCGCATGTCCGGAGACACATAACATCCAGCAGCCTCGACGTCGGCCTGGGTTGCGACCGCGCACGCTTTCCAGACCTGTGCGCCGGGAACCGCGGAGCGTGCGCGGGCCACGTCCTCAATCGTTTCGGAACCGTGAAGCTGGATGATGTCCGGATTGATGCGCGTTGCGACAGCGGACAACAGTTCGGCATCGGGATTGACGAGGAGCGTCACGATCCGGGTGCGGCCGCGAGCTATTTCGGCCAATGCCGCGGCAGCTTCAATGCCGAGATTGCGCGGGCTTTTGGGGAAGAGCACAAGGCCGATGAAGTCGGCACCAGCATCAATGCAAACTGTGACGGCATCCGGTGTGGTCAGTCCGCAAATCTTGACTTTGCTCACTGGCGATCCTCGTGTGACTTGCCATTTTCTTTGTCGTCAGGCTGCGTTTTGCCTCCTGGCGCAAGGTCTGTTGACGGTCCGGCAGGCGGCTCATCTTTCGCTGGCGGTTTGGGTGGCCTGATGACCGGCGGACCGTACTGCGGCAAGGACCAATCGTGGTGTAGCGCCAAACCTCGCAGAAGCAAACAAGCGGCGAAGGCAATGAGGGCTGCGACCGGTTTTGCGACGCCGATGCCGATGAGCGCAACGAAAAGCCCCGCGCCGACGAATGCTGGGATGACATAGATCTCGCGGCGTAGAACTACAGGACTTTCGCCGCCGAGGATGTCCCGGATGATGCCGCCGAACACAGCGGTGACGACACCCATCACAATGGCAATCGAGGGTAGGGCTCCGGCTGCCATGGCCCGGTCGGCACCGACGACGCAAAACAGCGCCAGCCCGATGGCGTCGAGCCAAAGCAGCAGGCGATAGCGAGATTCAGGAATGTGGGCGATGAAGAAGACAATGCTCGATACCAGCACGGTGATGAGCAGGTATGAGGGTTCGCGCACCCAGAAAACCGGCAGCGTACCGAGGAGAACGTCACGAACCGTTCCGCCGCCGATGCCTGTCACCGTGCCAAGCAGGATGAAGCCGAAGATGTCCATGCTCTTGC
>CAYGRH010000469.1:0-2075 GCA_964352165.1 uncultured Hyphomicrobiaceae bacterium
GCGAGATGGGCGTACCGCTCGTCGAAGGCCGCGACCTCGTGGTGATCGACAAGCGCGTGTTCGCCAAAACCATCGCCGGACTTCAGCGCATCGACGTTATATACCGGCGCGTCGACGACGCCTTCCTTGATCCGCGCGCCTTTAACCCGGAAAGCCTTCTCGGCGTCCCCGGACTTATGGAATGCCTGCGTGCCGGCAACCTGACGATCGCAAATGCTCCCGGCACCGGCGTTGCCGATGACAAGGCAGTCTACGCCTACATGCCCCGCATCATCCGCTATTACCTCGACGAGGAACCAATCCTGTCGAATGTTGAAACTCACATCTGCCGTGACCCCGAGGGCCTTGCGTACACACTGGCCAATCTCGAAAAGTTGGTCGTCAAACCGGTTGGCGAATCTGGCGGCTATGGGATCGTGATTGGCCCCATGGCCACCAAGAAAGAGCTTGATGACGTCGCAAAGCTCATCAAAGCGAACCCCGATAACTTCATTTCGCAGCCCATGATCCAGCTGTCCGTTTGCCCCACGCTCACCGAAGAAGGCGTGGCCCCTCGTCACGTCGACCTGCGCCCGTTTGCCGTGACAGGTCGAGAGACATGGGTTCTGCCCGGTGGTCTGACGCGGGTCGCCCTGAAAAAGGGATCGATCATCGTCAATTCGTCCCAGGGCGGGGGCACGAAGGACACCTGGGTTCTCGACACGGAGCGGATTGCTTTGCAATCGCAAAGCCAATCTCAAACCCAGCAGACGTCTTCTACTGACGGCACAACGATGCAGCAGACACAATCAGGACCCAAGGCCTAATGCACCTCCTTGCCCGCCATGCCGAGTGCCTGTTCTGGCTCGGCCGATATATTGAACGAACATCAAGTCTCGCCCGCATCCTGCTCGTCCAGACGGCCTTCGACCGGGGCCGCGCGGAGGGATCGGGTTGGGCATGGATCCTGGCGCTATATGACCAGCGTGCGGAGTTCGAAAAACGACATAGCGAATATTCCAGCGAAAACGTCATCAAATACTATCTGACGGACCCCGAACACTTAGGGTCGGTCTTTTGCTCCCTGGAGGCCGCCCGGTCCAACGCCCGCACACTCCGGGCGATGATTTCGACCGACTTCTGGACGCACATCAATCGCGTATACGCCCGCGTTAAGAAACTTACCGGCGATGACATCGACGAGAACCGGCTTGCTGCAACCTGCGAAAAAATTCAGTTCGATTGCTACGCACTTCTTGGGATAGCCAGCTCAACGCTTTACCGCGACGCGGGCTGGCGCTTCTTCGAGATGGGCCTGGAGATTGAACGCGCTGACCAGATGAGCCGGCTGCTCGATGTCCGTTTCGCCCAGCTCAAGACCGGCACCGCCGATGGCGGGGAGACGCTGGGCGACTTTGCCCACTGGTCGATGCTGCTGCGCGCCTGTGCCGGCCACCATGCCTACCGCCAACTCGTCTCAGGCCCATTGCAGCCCGAGAACGTCGCCCGCTTCCTGATTTTCGAACAAAGCTTCGCCCGCTCCATTGGCTCAAGCGCAATCCAATTGGAACGATCGGTCACCGAGCTTCGACAGATCTGCGACATCCCCACGCCTGGAAGCCTGCTCAAGCGGATCTCCGATCTCCACGACATGCTGCATCTGGCCCGTCTGGATCCGGGGCTGGTTCCGCACCTGCATCATTTCAACGACGCCATGCAGCGCCAGCTTGGCGATCTCACGTCGGAACTTGGGGACTGCTATTTCGAGTTCAAACCTGATCTGGAAGAGACCATCACCGATCAATCCGGCGAAGCCGAACAACCCGAGTGGGTCAAGCCAGTCACGGACGACGATGCGAAATCTTCGACAGCCCGCGCGGCGGTTGCACCCGCAGATCTCGCAAATCAGGCAACAAAAAAATCTGCAAAAAAGTGATCAATCCTAGTCGGGCGGCCTGCGCCGCTTGACGCTTTAAACTGCGTCGCAATTTGGGCTCGTGCGCAATAGCGACCGGAAAATACCGAAACTAAATTTCCTTTGAGGAGTCTGTCTAAGTGTCGATAAAAGTGGGCCTCACACATCGCACGACCTACCA
>CAYGRH010000470.1:0-2065 GCA_964352165.1 uncultured Hyphomicrobiaceae bacterium
CCCCGCTTTCGTCATCTCAGCTATCTCCCGTAAGCCCCGAGGCTCATTTGCCACTTTTTATCTGCTTACCTGCATGGGCATCGCGTTATTAGAGTGGCACTTTAAGATCTTAGTGACTGCAATACAGCTCGTCTGCACCTGCGCCCGCCCGATGGCGGGTCGTTTGCGCATCGCCCGTGTTGTTCGTCCCACACCGTTGATGCCGGCATCGCTCGGCTCAAAACTTGGCTTGAATATGGCGCAGCCAATTCAAGCTTTCCGACCGGCACCCTTGCCTTTCGCGAGCGTTGCTACAATGCCACGCAGGGTGCGAACTTCCTGCTCGGTGGCTTCGGTTCGAGCAAACATCGTCCGCAGGCTTCGTACAACTGCCGCGCGCCGATGAGGCGGGTGAAAAAAGCCCAACCGTTCCAACTCGGCTTCAAGATGTTCATAAAAACCAATGAGTTCGGCCTTCGTTGCGGGCCGATCGTCGCCGAGGTTAAAGCCTGTGGATAGCGGCTTTTCATAGGTCGTGACGCGGCCCAGGCTCTGTTTGTCGCTGGCCAGCATCCATGCGTATCCGAGAATCAACACAGCCTGCGCGAGATTGAGCGACGCAAAGCGCGAGTTGACGGGGATCATCACGATTGCGTCGGCGTTGGCGACTTCGTCTGACTGTAAGCCGTTGCGTTCGCGGCCAAACAGGATGCCACAGCGCTGACCGGCCGCAATCCTGCGTGAGATCTCGGCTATCGTTTGTTCCGGCGTTAGCACGGCTTTGCGCATATCGCGCTGGCGGGCTGTTGTGGCGCAAACCCAGTTGAGATCGCCCATTGCGGCCTCAAGGTCTGGATAGGCGAGGGCGTCGTCGACGACGTAATTAGCCCCTGACGCAGCGGTCCGGGCCTTTTCATTCGGCCATCCGTCGCGCGGGGCGATCAGCCGCAGATCATCGAGGCCGAAATTCGCCATCGCGCGGGCCACCATGCCGATGTTGTCGGCAAGTTGGGGTTCCATCAGCAATATCGATGGTGTCTCGCCCTCGCCTGCTATCGCCTCGCCGCGGATATCCGCTCGGCGCAGGCCGTGGCGCAGTTTGCGCAATACGCGGCGTGACCAGTACCAGTATTCCTGCCCTGCCCAGTTCTCGATCAGGTCTTCCATGCTGGGAAAGGTAGCTTTTCGCGTTCCCTGCCCTCGAAGCGCCGCGCCGTCTGTTCCGATTACGATTTCGTCGTGCGCGGCTATGTAATCGTCGATCGTCTCTTGTCCGTCGGAGAGCGTTCTTCTCCTGCAGCCGGGACAGGTTGCATCGGCTGTTTCGCATTGCCGTTCGGCGCAATAGACGAGGAGTTCATCGAATTGTTCGCGGCTTACGCCCTTGGCAGCCAGTTCGGCTGCGGCCTCGTCGATGTGGGTTTCATGAGCGCGGTGAACGACTTCGCCGGCACTTAGGCCAAGGGCGGCCACAATAGGAGTGACATGCCCGGATTGGCGCTGCGGGACGATCAAGTCGTCGGCCTGCGCCTTGGAACCACTGGCCTTACCGGCAGGGATGGAATTTTCATCGGTCATTCGGTGCGTGCCAGTGATCGGTTGAATACGCCGGTGGAAGCGTTCGAAGAGGGGGCAGGATTGTGCAGCAGGTCTATCCACCTCCTACACCCTTCCGCCGACTTGGTTGACGGGGCTGGTCCGTCTATGGTGCCGCCCACATCACAACCGACACGCATAGGCCCCTATTCATGCAGAAAATCAAGGTTTCCGGAACGGTCGTCGAACTCGATGGCGACGAGATGACCCGTATCATCTGGCAGTTCATCAAGGACAAGCTCGTTCATCCATATCTCGATATCAACCTCGAGTACTACGACCTGGGAATCGAATATCGCGACAAGACCGACGATCAGGTGACGGTCGATGCGGCGCATGCCATCCAGAAGCATGGCGTCGGCGTGAAGTGCGCCACCATTACCCCGGATGAAGCGCGGGTGGAGGAATTCGGGCTGAAGCGCATGTACCGTTCGCCCACCGGCACGCTCCGCAACATCCTGGGCGGCGTGATCTTCCGCGAGCCCATCCT
>CAYGRH010000471.1:0-2064 GCA_964352165.1 uncultured Hyphomicrobiaceae bacterium
AAGCGGCCGCGCATGGCGATGAGTGCGACGGAATCGCGTCTGATGTAGCAGTCGGCCAAGAGGAGCTGGACGGCACCTTTCGCTTCAGCCAGGCGGTGCAGGGCGGTTGAGCCCGATGCATCTACGACAAAGATCGTCGCCGTCTGGGAGCGTTCAGCATATCGCACGACACGGAAGTCTTCGCTGCGGACTTGGATGCGCGAAGCCCGCCGGCCTTCGGTATTGCCATGTGCGGTGCCGTGTTTGTCACTTCGCCGGATCTTCTGCCAGGGGGCTGCGGCGCGCAGCGTGTCGATAACGCTTATGCGTGCTCCGCCACCTGGGGCGCCACGAAGCGTTCCGCACGGCCTGCCGCGTTTGTTTGATTTGGAAATGCTGCCTGCGGTGCCGCCCGCGCGGCGCTCGGACGTGGAAGCCAGGGCGCTGAGGTCGTTCAGGAGGCCAGCAGGGATGTTTGCTTCGGCAACGGCGAGGATGAGATCCTCAAGGGTCGGTTCGAACTCTTCGGGCGGCTCTGCCTCCTTCTCGTTCTGCGAACCATCCTCGGGGCAATCTGCCGCGTCGTCCGGGCTTTGAAGGTCTGGCTGCTGTTCCTGACTTTCGCCTTCCGCCTCATCTTCCTGCGCATCCGCTTCGTCAGGACGCTGTGGCAACGCTTTTGCGCGTGGAGCAAGCACGAGACGGCCAGCCAGCATCGCATCGTCTTCGCTCACTGTATCTCGTCCTGAGAGAGCGGCTGCGGCGCGCGCCACGCTGAGGGCGAGCAATACCGCGCGCACAGACGTTATGCCGAGACTGGCTGCCGCGCTGACAAGCGCCTCGATGACCTCTTCGCCGGCTATCACACGTGGAAGGTGCGCTCGCGCCTGCGCGATGTCCTTGCGGGTCAATGGCGCGTTCTCAAGGTCGCGCAGGCGAACCGCGGACAGGTCGACGCGGAAAGCCAGCCTGTCGGCAATCAGTTCGGGAACGGCCTCGTCGGGTGTCAGTCCCTCATCGAGCGCGATGACGCCGAAGCGGGTTGCGGTTCGCGAACTTATGCCGTCGCGCTCGATGCGAAGCAGCCTCTCATCGATGACGGAGGCAATTTGTGCCGCAACCGACATGCGCGTTCTTTCAGCCATGGCGAGGACGGCTATGCCACCGTTGATCTCCGCAAGGATGCCGCTGTCGTGTACGGGCCGTCCTGCACGCAAGGTCGCTGCGAGATCAAGCCCGCCGAGCAGCCGGTCATCGCTGACCTGAACGGGAATGCGGCGCACCGGGCAATCTTCGGGTAACAGGTCCCTGCAGATTTCGAGCCAGCGGTCGCGGGCCGGGCCGGCCAGAGCCTTGACCACGACGCCTCCCGTCGCGACCGGATCGACGGCAAAGAGGGACGCGATGGTTACGGCATCGACCCAACCGGTCGATTGGCGAACGGGCGGGCTTTCGCCATCAGCCCGTTGGTTGATCCCGTCCTGACCGTCTTCCGGGTTGTGTGCGTTGTCCTGCATCATCGCATCACGGTTTCACTTCATCACTTCGGCAAGCGCGCGCTCGACGCGGACAGTTGAGCCGGCCTCATCAAGCGGATTGCGGCGCAGGCGGTGGCGCAGGGCAGACGCAGCGATGCGCGAAAGGTCTTGCGTCGTCACTACGCTTCTGGCCTCAAGTGCTGCCAGGGCACGGGCTGCCCGCATCAAGGTCAGTTCGCCCCGGAGCCCGTCGGTGCCCAGCGCCATGCAGATGCGTGCTGCCGTCTCCAATACTTCGTCGCTGACGGCAATATCAGCGCAGCGCCCGCGGGCCGCCTCGATGCGGTCGCATACTTGTTTGTCTTCATCCGCCCAATTTGCAATGAACGCATCTGGATCGTTTTCAAAGGCGTCGCGGCGGCGCACGACTTCGATACGATCTTTGATCGTATCGGGCGTCAGCACCTCAACCGACAGGCCGAAACGGTCGAGCAATTGCGGTCGTAATTCTCCTTCCTCCGGGTTGCCGCTGCCGACGAGGACTAAACTCTAAGTCTGGCGGATCCTGATGACTTCACGCTCTACGACATTCTGGCCGGTGGCGGCC
>CAYGRH010000472.1:0-2030 GCA_964352165.1 uncultured Hyphomicrobiaceae bacterium
AGTGCGCGCGCCAATGTGGATTTTCCGCACGCGCTGGGCCCGACGATGCCCAATGCGTCACCGGCTGAAAGCTGAAACGTTATCCCTTGCAAGGTGGGCCTGCTGCTCCCCGGCGGTCCCAGGACAAGGTTATCGACATTCAGCGATTGGTGAGGCCTCATCAAAGTGTCGCCCACCCCGAGGCCTTCGGTTTCGATCCCGTCGAATAGGTTCACGAGCCTGTCGTGACTTTGCCGTGCCGCCAGGAAACCCTGCCAATGGGCAATGGCCGTTTCAACTGGAGCAAGCGCGCGCGACATCGTGATCGATGCGGCGATGATCGTGCCCGCCGAAACTTCGCCGAGAATAACGAGATAGGCGCCAAGCCCGAGCAATCCCGATTGGATGGACAACCGCAACACCCGCGTCAGCGCACCCATGCTGCCGATCCCGTCGCTTGCGATCAGTTGGTGCTGGGTGTGTTGCGCGTTGAGCGCTGACCAGGACTTGGCCAGGTTGGCGTTCAGCCCCATCGCGACAATTGCTTCGCCATGCTGCTGGGCCGCAAGCGCCATGGCGCGGCGCTCCCGCTCGGACCCCGCGCTTTGCCTGATGGACCCGCGCGTGTTGAACTCGGTCAAAACGGTCACGCCGACCAGGATTAGCGCTCCGGCTAGTGCGAAGGCTCCGAGTACGGGATGCAGCAGAAAAACCACAAGGAGAAAAAACGGCATCCAAGGCAGGTCGAAAATAGCGGTCGTTCCCAGGCCAGACAGGAAGCTGCGGATCTGATCGAGATCGCGCAGCGGCTCGGCATTGGCCGCCTGCCCCCGGCCCATCACTTTCAGCCATGGGAGCGCTGTAAAAATCGTGGGCGAAATCTCGGCATCGATGCGTGCGCCAACGCGGGCCATCAATCGCAGCCGGACGGCATCGAGAATGCCATATGCGATGAACAGGAAAGCCAGCAGTGCGGTCAGCGCGATTAGTGTCGGGACCGACTGAGACGGCAGAATGCGGTCGTAAATCTGCAGCATGTAAAACGAACCGGCTAGCGCCAGCACGTTCAATGCGCCAGAGAAAACCCCAACGCTAAGCAAAATCCCACGCATGCGCCGAAGGGCACGGCGTAGCGGATTGGCGCGTGGGCCAGGAGTGCCAGCCGCAGCCGCGTTCACCGCGGCCGCGGGCCATGGACTCGTACGCATCAACTAACTCCCCCACTGACAAACTCAGGAAGCAACGATGGCTCATCAAAGCCCGCTCGCTGGCCTCCGCCCCTCTTGTGACCCAACCCCGCGAAGCATCCCGCCTCAAATGCCTGAGATCAAATCGATGAACTCAAACATCGCGGCCATGCACGCCCCATCCCCCGATAGGACGCAATCTCAAAACGTCGCTAAGCAGATAATCAGTCGTCGTTTCTCCTTGCTCAGGCTAAACGCGAGTGTTCACGAATGCAATCTTGACGTGTCGGCCTCTCAGGAATTCGTGTCGCCTGCAACCGCTACATGACGACGGCCGGTTTTCGACTATAGTCTCAACGCCCCAGCACAGACGGTTGGCCGTCCGCTGGCCCTGCTCCAATTGGCTGGCAGCCGCGCCTTTGCGGTGGGCACCGGTCATCTCAGAGGCCCCGTTTATTGTTCGACAGGAAATGAAATCGCTGGAATGCACACAACGCCAATTAGAACCGATCTTGCCGATTTTCTGCACGAATGGTCAGGAGCTTCCGAAACGAGATCAGCGGTTCGTTCCGCTATCTTGGCGATGGCCGAGGCCAGCCTGATCGTTCGCCAATCGATCGCTAACGGGCCGGTCATGAGCGAAGCGGACAACTACGGCAACGGCGAAGTCAACGGCGCGGCCACGACCCAGATGTACCTGACGGCCCGCGAAGCCATTATCGCCGCACTGGCCGACACCTCGATAGCGGCGATCGCGACGCCCGACCTGGACAACCCCGTCGTGATCGACGATGGACGCCCGCTGCTGGCGGCGATCGATCCACTCAACGGCTCGGTCAATTCCGATGCCCATGCCGCGGTCGG
>CAYGRH010000473.1:0-684 GCA_964352165.1 uncultured Hyphomicrobiaceae bacterium
GCGCTTCAGTGCCTCAGGCCAGCGCTTGTTGCGCCGGCGCTTGCCCTCACTTGTGCCTGATTACCCCTCATCCTACGCAAGCCTGATATCTGCCTGAGTTCTTGGCTGTGCGCCGGCAGCTGCGGCAAGCAAGCTGGTGAAGAGACCCGGCAGGTCATGGCGTCGATTGAAGCGGAACTGGAACTCGGCGAAGTAGCGTCCGACATACGGGCGGCGGATTGACTTGTGGGTTCCGGCGATGGCCGTCTTGAGGTTGCCGAGCACGGTATTCACCCATTTGAGCGCCGGGATCTTTTCGGGCTGCTCGGGTTCGCGAGACGAGACGATCGGCGTGTGCGTTGCGCCCGCCCGCGTGACCGCGCGAAAGCAACCGAGGCCATCTGAGACGACGTGGGTCCCTGCGGTAAATTTCTCATGGGCCATCGCCTCGATCGCATTGCCGTCATGTCGTTCGACGAGATGGAGAAGGACGCGGCGAGGTCGGCCTTCGGCGGTAGTCTCGACCGCGACGACGAAAGGAACCTTGTTTGCGCCTCCGCGCCCACGCTTGCCGCCTTCTGCTTCGCTCTTCTCGCCGCCGAGAACCGCGTCGTCCATCTCGATGCGGCCCTGAAACGAACGCCTGGCTTCGACCTCGGCCATCACCGAGGCAAGTTTCTGGCGCAAGCGCCAGGCCGTGTCCCA
>CAYGRH010000473.1:694-1992 GCA_964352165.1 uncultured Hyphomicrobiaceae bacterium
TGGCCGCCGCATGCCGGGCACACGAAGCCCTTCGGCCAGCGCCAGGCGACAACGGCCTGACGGCATTGCTCCTCGCTACCACAGCGTTCTTGGAATTCTGAAAGGCTCAGCCCCTTGCCGAACTGGATCGGATTGCGTGCCACGTTCGCCTCCTCGTCACATTCGATTCGGTCAATGATCTTTGAGGCTTGCGTCAGATGAGCGGCAACCGTGTGGAGGAAGCTGGGTAATCAGGCAGTCCTGCGCCGGGAGTCCACGGTTTGCGTCTTGGAACGGGTGTCTTATTGCCTTTGGAAAATTTAAACCAACCTTTTCGTGGAGATCTGGTTGGGTGATCCAATAGCGCGGCTCCCAACCAAGCCGATCGCGCATAGCCACGGCAAAATCGACGAGCATTGGCAGACGGCCCACAGAGTAAAGTGAATTAGGCATTCGAGCACATCCCCCTTTCGCGATTTAGAGCTCATCTCATCTGATACTTGGTCAGTCGCTTGCTTTTCAGCGTACCGCCGTCATAGCTGAAGCGCTTGATATGCCACCATTTCCAGCTTTGCACCCTCGGTTCGGCTCTGCGGCAGCCGTTTATTAGTGGAAACTGAGACATGAGCTATCGCCAAATCTTGGTGACGGCCGGGCCGGTCAGGCGGCGGCGGTATCGGGCTGACGGATCGCCTTGGCGGTGACCTCCGACCCGTCAGCGAATTTCACACCCAGGATCAGTTTTGGCAACTGGGTATGACCGTCGAGGCGGCGCCAGCTTTTTTGCGCGCCCTCGACCAGCTTGAAGACCATGGCGAGCGCGGTCTTGTTCGACAGGCAGCCCTTTGCGCGGATCGTGCGGTGGCGCACTGTTGCAAACGTGCTCTCGATCGGGTTCGTGGTGCGAAGGTGCTTCCAGTGCTCGGCGGGGAAATCGTAGAATGCGAGCAGCGTGTTGCGGTCCTTGGCGAGGCAGTTGAACCGTACCGACTTCACCGGAGGCTGCTTGGTTTGGGTCAGGCGGCGATCTTACAGTCCTCCAGGCTGGCGTAGTATGTGGCCTCTGCTTCAGCCGGTGACACACTGCCAATCGATGAGAGTAGACGCCGGCTGTTGAACCTGTCGTCTCATCGAGAGTCGCGAACTCGACGGCCTCCAGCGGTCGCCAAGGTCCGCACCTATGGATGACCTCAGCTTAGTATAGCCCGTTTATCGTCTCGGCGAGAGCGTTGTCATAGCTGTCGCCGACACTGCCGACGCATGGTAGTAGCCCGGCATCAGCCACCCGTTCGGAGTACTATATCGAGACGTACTGCACG
>CAYGRH010000474.1:0-1983 GCA_964352165.1 uncultured Hyphomicrobiaceae bacterium
CTGCCGTCTACTGTCGCTTTTGCCAGTCGGATGAAGGCTATGGGTATCGGTGATGGCGTGCGGGTTGTCGTGTATGACGCCAATGGCATTACGTCGGCGGCTCGCGTTTGGTGGATGCTGCGCGTCATGGGGCACCGCGACGTGGCCGTTCTCAATGGCGGGCTGAAGAAGTGGAAGGCCGAAGGGCGGCCGTTGGAGGATCTGCCTCCATCGCCCCGTCCGCGCTGCCATTTCACGCCGCGGTTCAACCGCGAGCTCGTTCGCGACATCGACGACATGCGCGCGCTCTTGAATAATGGGCGCGAACAGATTGCGGACGCGCGGCCGGCAGGCCGGTTTGCGGGTAGCGAGCCCGAGCCACGCGCAGGGCTGCGGGGCGGGCATATTCCCGGTTCGCTTAACGTGCCATCGGGCGGCATTGTAAATTCCGACGGCACGATCAAGTCGCCGGGCGAACTTGTGCGGCTGTTCGAAGATGCCGGGATCGACATTAACGCACCTGTCGTGACGACCTGCGGGTCCGGGGTCACTGCCTGCATTCTGGCGTTGGGGCTTGCTGCACTTGGGCGTCCCAATGTCGGCGTATACGACGGCAGTTGGTCGGAATGGGGCCAGGAGAACGGTCTGCCGGTGGCGACTGGCGCGAAGGGCTAGTTTGCGACGACTTATCGGCTACGCCTGACTAAGCCCAAGGAAATTCCGGGCGCTCTGCGGCGGGCGTTGCTTTCAGCTCGTCGTCCGTCTTCCCGGCTGCGTCAGGTGAGAGCCGCTGGACCATCAGGTAAAGTTCCTCAGTCAATGCCTTGCGGTCCTCTGAGTGTGCGAGCTCTTCGAACGGCGTAATTCTTCCGACGTGCGCGGGGAAACGCTTGTCGGGGAAACGGCGGAATTCGGACACTAGCAGCGATAGACGCAGCGTCAGGCTGAAGCGGCTGACGGCGTGAAACAGCATCGAATTCTGGCCTTCGAAATAGATCGGCAGCACCGACGCCCTCGCCTGCTGGATGAGGCGTGCGGTGAATGTCTTCCAGGGAAGCTCCTCGGCAGTGCCGAACGGATTTGTGGCTGTGGCGACGCCACCTGCCGGGAATACCACGATCGTCACGCCCTCTTTCAAGAGTTGGCGGGCTTCTGCGCGCGATTTGAGATTGGTATCGACGGCCTCGCGTGTCTCTGAAAAATCGATGGGTAGCGAGTACGGCCTGATTTCCGGGACCTTCAAGAGGTCGTTGTTGATCAGGACCTTGTAGGGGCGGCCGAGTTGTTCGGCGAGCGTCAGGGCGATTATGCCATCGGCCATTCCGAACGGATGATTGGCAATCATGACCAAGGGGGTCGCGGGATCGATCCGGGGCGGCCAGGGCTCATTGGTCACAACGTCTAGGGTGACGTTGATGAGGCCGAGCATATCCTCCATCATTTTGCGGTTGGGATTGCCAACGATCTCATCGCGCCAGCGGTCATACAGCGGCAGGAATTTTCTGCGGCCCGACACGTCTTCGATGGCACCGATCACCCAGCGCTTCCACGCGGGGTCTTCGGGCGAAACGAAGCTCAACTTGCGCATGCGTCTTGCTCGCTGACGGTTCATCGGGCGCGTTGGCCGAGTGTGCTCTCCGCAAGAGAGATGCGGCCATGTCGAAAAGTGGGGCAAGTCCAAAGCGGTCATACCCGATATTTGCGGTGGGTGGTGTTAGTCGCCCTCCGGCAATGGAATGAATTCGGCCTCATCGCCCGGCACACTATCGAACCTGCCCGCCTTCCATTCCTCCTTTGCCGCGCGAATGCGCTCCTTGTCGGAGGAAACAAAGTTCCACCAGATGTGGCGCGGCCCATCCATTGGTTCGCCTCCGAGCAGGATCAAACGCGACTGGCTGGTTGCCAGGATGGAAATGCGGTCGCCAGGCTTGAAAACCAGAAGCCTGCCGGCTTCGAACGTATCGCCCGCGATATCAATCGTGCCAGAGACGACGAACACGGCGC
>CAYGRH010000475.1:0-1970 GCA_964352165.1 uncultured Hyphomicrobiaceae bacterium
GGCATTGATCGTCAGGACCGCGCCGGTGCTCGTTGCGGCGTTTGCGGACTGGCCGCGCTCAGAGACTTTCGGTTCATCCTCCGGCACGAATTCGATGATGTGTGCTTGAGCGCAGCCATTTACGGATGCGTAAAACGATATTGGGACGACAGTTGGTTTTCCGCCCGGCATTGCGGAAGGCGTTGCTACAGGTCGTTCCAAGATGCGTGACATTTATAACGTATCCTTTTCGAGGTCGCTCGCGCCGGACGTCAGGCCAGGTTGAGCTGGGCTAGTCGTGATCAGGATGTGGTCGCCGGGCCGAACGCCCGCCAATCGTAAATAGCCAAATTAGTGATAGGGTTTTCCTATCGTCATGCGCGATCTTGGCGATCGTCACAAAAACCCCATATCCGCAAAAGCCCGGGTGCGCCGTTTCTTCACCCACAGCTCCGAACGCCGAACACCCGAAACCGGCGCGAGGCTACAACGACTGGAAGGATCGATGCCCAACCTGCGGCAACTCGAATATCTCGTTGCGATTGCGGACACCTGCCATTTCCGCCGGGCTGCGGAAAAAACCAACGCTACCCAGCCAACGCTAAGCGAGCAACTCAAGAGCCTGGAGGTTCGTTTGGGGGCAAAGCTCGTCGAGCGTAGCCGCTCGCGCGTTGTGCTGACGCCCGTCGGTCAGCAGATCGTTGAAGTTGCACGTCGCATGCTTGCGGATGCAAATGAGATCCGTTCGCTGGCTGCCAGCGGGAACGCCGGGCTCAGCGGTGTGATGCGGCTGGGCCTACCGCCAACCATCGGTCCCTACCTTCTGCCGCATGTCATTCCTGAACTGCATGCGACCTATCCCGGCTTGAAGTTGTACGTGCGTGAGGAATTGCCCAACTCGCTGCCCGGCGCGCTGGAAGAGGGCCGCCACGATATGATCATCAGCCTGTTGCCTGTCCGGGGGGCTGAGTTCGTCGTTGAGCCGTTGTTCCGTGAGCCGCTTTATCTTGCTGTGGCAAAAGATCATGCGCTGGCGAAACAGGATGGCTGCCGGCGCCTCGACCTTGAAGGCCTGGATGTTCTGGCGCTCGGTCCTGGCCATCAACTGCACAATGCCGTGCTTGAGTTGTGCTCCGAGTTCGGCGCAAGGCTGCGCTACGAGTATGAAGGCACGAGCCTCGATACGTTGCGGGAAATGGTGGCCATGGGACTGGGCGTAACGTTTTTGCCCGGCCTTTATGTTCGCGCGGTGGAGCGCATTGATCACTCCATCAAGGCGATAGAACTCACCGACCGCTCCGTCTATCGCACCGTCGGTTTGGCGTGGCGCAAATCCAGTCCGGGTCAAGCCCATTACCAGGAGCTTGCGCGGCTTTTGCGAGAAATTGTCAAACGCGAGTTCGCGGGATTTGAGGTTCTGCAGAGCCAATAACGTTCAGGCTGGTCACTTTTGACCAGCCGGGATTGTGCATTGCAATTATTTCCACTCGGGCAATTTGCGCCTGCAAATCGGATCGATCGAAAAAACCAATCTTCAGTTCATCAACATCCGATTGGAACAATCCTTTTTGCCCCCCATCTCAATTGTATGGTTGAGAGCGACAACTTCGAATTGCCGCCCGCCTCTCGGAGCAATCAAGCTTTCCGTAAGGCCGGTATCTCAGCCCAAACTTTTTTCTGATGGAGAAGTTGGATATGAAGACGATCAAGCAGAACGGTGTTTTCGGTTTGGCCCTCCTCGTCGGAACAGGAGGACTTGCAGCGAGCTCTTTTGCGGCCATCGACAAACCGGATCCATCGGTTGTCGTATTCGATCAATCGCTCAAGAGCAATTCCATCATGGTGGATTATGCCTACCTACCGCAGAAGGGCTATGTCGCGGTTTATTCGAGCGGCAACGATGGAAAGCCGACTGGCACGCCGATTGGCCACGTCAACCTGGAAGCGGGCGATCATAGGCAGATCAAGGTCACCCTGAACGAGCCGCCGAA
>CAYGRH010000476.1:0-1954 GCA_964352165.1 uncultured Hyphomicrobiaceae bacterium
GTCGTCATACTGCTTCGAATTCGGGAAGGTCTCGCGAAAGATGAAATAGTGGTTTGCCATTTCGCGGCATGCATCATCGGATGGAGGCGGCAGAAACACCCGCTGTGGAAGGTCAGTTTCGGAAATTTGAATACCGCCTTCGCATGCGGTGGCGCGGCGAATGACGCGGTGCCGATGTAATCGGCTCAAAAATTCCAGCAAAGTGCGCCTCCCTTCGGCCTTCTCGGACTCCGAAGTTATCTGATTTGCTCTGCGCGCCGCCAATGAGATCCAAGTCACCCACACTTTTTCGAACTCCAAGACACAAAAGCCTGAGTTCCGGAGCCGCCCGTCATGGCAACGACAGGACGGACGGGCGGTCCGGAGCGACGGCTGGCCCTGAGTTCTGGTGAGCCCTGGAGCCCGCTTCGTGAACAGCGATCTGAAGCCATTTCGATCTGGAACCGCGCTCATCTCTTCAACGGACTTCAAAACCTATTGAAAGTGGCGTTTCGGTCCGCAGTGGACCCTCATTGGTCGTGGTCAAGCACGAAGCTCGGGAGTTCCCTCGGTTCACATTCAAAACCCTGCTGTCCATTGCATGACGCAGTTGGTCGATTGGCGCTGAGGCTGCAATGCTCCTCGTTGATGCGCCTTGTCGCTTTACTTGCGTCAGGGACCGAAACCCGGCAGGGCCAAGATCCAGACGCTTCTTTCTCGCGTCCTTAGTTGGAGCTTGGTTCATAAGGGCCCGGCGGCGATGCAATCGGCGCGACGCCCAAACCGTCCTCAAGTCTCCGCACAGATGTCTGGCGTTTCTTTTTTGTTTTAATCCCTTTGGGGTAGTTAAAGCGTTAGCGGATGCCGAAACCAAAGCTGACCGCGCGCTACAGAAGACTTCATGCGGGCGATGACCCGAACCTTTGCGATCGATGACCCGAGCGACATTGCGAGTGATGCCCCGTGCGGCTTGCGAGCGGTGTCCCGTGCTGTTCCCCAAAACGAGTGATGGCCCGGGGCCAGTTGTCCACAGGGCCAAACAATCGCGCCCCTGCGTCCAACCCCATCGGCCCAAGCTAGATCACGTCGAAACTAGGTCCAACCGGACCGAAAATGCGAGTGAAAGCCCGTGTCAGGCGGTTCTGCGAACCGGCTCGCGGTCGCGAGATTTCGAGCGGCCCGGTTGGAAGGTATTTTGCGAAAAGCCGCCGCCGACGCGCCGATTGGCGGGGCGCGGCATCTGGTAGAGCGGATCATCGTGTTCGAGCCGATAGCGATTGATGCCGAAGACGACTTCGTCACCATCGCCGTTGCGCTCAATGTTGAAGGCGTATTCGGGGATATGGCCATACTTGCGCTGTGCGGTCACGCGCTTGCGGACCTGTCCGGCGAAGTCCGAGAACCGCGAAGGAGACCCCGACTTGTCGTAGAGCTGGCGCATGGTGAAGCCCCAGGCTTGCTGGCGTCCGGCGTGCTTGCGGTAGACCCGATAAAGGAACCGGTCGATGCCGCTTTCAAGGAGGAAGTAGTCGGGATGGATCGACAGGACGAGTTGGTGATTGAGGATGCCCTTGTAGAACCAAACGGGGATATCGATGAACCAGCAATCGTCTTCGGGGGTGTCACCCTCACGCAGCCCCCAGCTCTCAAGCAAGTGGAACTTTATCGACTGGCGCCGCGTGCGCTTGTCGCCGTCCTGGATTCGGATGTTGGTTTCGACCAGCGTGCCGGCAAGCCGGTTGAGGGATTGCTCAAGGCGCTTGTAGTCGGTGCCGCCGGTCTCGCGGCGGATGGCACGCAGTAGAGCATGAGGATGGAACACAATGCGCCGTCCGGTCGGCATATTGCGATCGGCGGCTTCGCGGATCTGGCTGGCGGCCCACACCAGCACGTCATGGTCATAGATGGTTGCCATGCCGTATTTGGCGTTGGGTGTGATTTCGATCCACTTCGGACCGACGGCATAGTTCAAGGC
>CAYGRH010000477.1:0-1948 GCA_964352165.1 uncultured Hyphomicrobiaceae bacterium
ATGCCTGCCAGCCAAAGCGACAAAACTGAATCAGAAGCCGTCGGCTTATTTCATGAAGCAGGCGCATTGCAGGATGCGATCGACGAACTTCTTGTGTCCGGGTTTGGGCGCGAGACCATAAGCCTTCTGGCAAGCGAGACAGCCATTGAGGACAAGCTCCATCGACACTTTCGCAGCGTCGCCGAGTTGGAGGACGATCCCGCTGTTCCCCGTGCAGCCTACGTGGCCCCTGAATCAATCGGCGACGCACAGGGTGGGCTGATCGGTGGCTTCACCTACCTCGCAGGCGTCCCAGCGGCCGGCTTCATTGCCGCAAGTGGCGGAACGCTGATCGCCATTGCAACGGCGGCGGTTGCGGCCGGTGCAATGGGGGCGGCGTTTGGCACCCTTCTTTCCAGTGCTCTGGGTCAGACAATGGCGGCCCGCGTTCAAGAACATCTCGACCACGGCGGCCTTTTGATTTGGGTCCGGACATGGAATCATGACCACGAGGCGCGCGCCTTGGACATCCTCACAAAGTACGGGGCAGTTGACGTGCATTCGCGTAAACTGGACTGATGCCCCCGGCGCCCGCCGCGTTGCGCAAAATCAACGGAGTTGTTGTGCGAGGTGTATACTGTCCCTCCGAATTCGAGGGATCAAAAAGTCATGGGCATGTTGGATCAAGCCGAACGCAAGCGACCTGACATTGGGCAGATCCTTGGCAAGGAAGCGTCGCGCTTCCAGATGCCTCAGCCGATGCTGGTTGCGGGCGGTGCTGCCATCGCAGCTGTGGTTGCAGTCCTTTTGTACTGGTCATTGTCGGGTTCGAGCAACACGTCCCACTATCTGACGGCCCCTGCCGCTCGCGGCGATCTGAGTGTGCTGGTGACGGCCACAGGCTCGGTGCAGCCGACCAACGAAGTGGACGTATCGAGTGAATTGTCCGGCACAATCCGTAGTGTCCTCGTCGATTACAACAGCCCGGTAAAAGCGGGCCAGGCGCTCGCGGAACTCGATACGGACAAGCTGAAGGCAACGGTTGAGAGTTCGCGTGCCAAACTCGCTGCGGCCAGGGCCCGGGTCAAGGATGCCGAGGCGACGTTGGAGGAGAAAAGGCTTGAATACCGTCGCAAGGAACAGTTGGCCGAGCGCCAGATCTCATCGACCCATGACCTCGAGGTTGCCAAAGCCACTTACGAGCGCGCCACTGCGGCACTTGATAGCGCCCGTGCCGAGGTGGCGGCCGCTACTGCTGACCTGAAACTCAACGAGACCAATCTTGCGAAGACGTGCATCTGCTCGCCAATCAACGGCGTCGTGCTCAAGAGGTCTGTCGAGCCGGGGCAGACTGTTGCCTCCAACCTGCAGGCTCCGGTCCTGTTCACCATTGCAGAAGACCTGACTAAGATGGAGGTTCAGGTTGATGTCGATGAAGCGGATGTCGGCAAGGTCAGGGAAGGCCAGCCTGCAACCTTTTCGGTCGACGCCTACCCCGACAAGACATTCATCGCGCGGATCCGAGATTTGCGGTTCGGCTCGGAGACGGTACAAGGCGTCGTCACCTACAAGGCAATTCTGACAACGCAAAACGCAGACTTGCTGCTTCGGCCAGGCATGACGGCAACTGCCGACATCAAGGTGCAGGAAGTCAACGACGGGTTGCTCGTTCCGAATACGGCTTTGCGGTTCTCGCCGCCTGACGAGAGTGCTGCCGACAAACGAAGTTTTCTGCAAAAACTGTTGCCCGGTCGCCCTGTGTTACGCGCGGCGTCCAAGAATCAGGCCATCGGAGCAGAGCGCAAGATCTGGGTCCTGAAGGATGGAGCAGCGCACGCAGTCCCAGTGAGCATTGGCCCGAGCGACGGCAGTCACACGCAGATCACCAGTGGAGAGCTCTCGCCCGGAGATGCTGTCATCCTCGACACGACAACAGTGAGCAAGTGAGAGTGTGGTTTCACAATGCAGA
>CAYGRH010000478.1:0-1904 GCA_964352165.1 uncultured Hyphomicrobiaceae bacterium
CGGGCATGCCGTAAACACCCCATTCGATGGCGCCCCGCCCGTTGGGATCAACGCCAACGGCGCTGTAGGGATTGCCATAGCGCCCGATAAAGCGCCGTGCTGCCGCCGGATCGTCCTTGTAGTTCACGCCGATCACCGGAGCGCCGGTTTCCTCGGCGAGCGCGATGAGCAAAGGGTGTTCCTGGATGCAAGGTACGCACCACGATGCCCAAAAATTCACGACGGTTGTCTTGCCCGTCTGTAAATCCGCAGCCGTCAGACCGGCAATGGGCTTGCCGTGCTTTTCCAGCCCCTCGAGCGGAGCGAAGTCATACGCTGGCGCCGGCTTGCCGATCAAAACGGATGGCAGCTTGGAAGGATCGCCGGATGTCAGCGCGAACGCGAACATGGCGGCGAGCGCAAGAAAGATCACCAGCGGGGCAATAACAAATCCCTTGCCGCGCTTTGGCTTCGTGGATCCTCCACTCGCGTCTTTGTCAGATACGGCCATGCTGCCTCACGTTTTGTCGGTCTGATTATTGCCTCGGGCCGACCTGCGACGGATGCCGCGCGCTTCGAGATCGGCCATCAGGCGTTTTTGCCGTGCCCCGTCTGCCAACAGCCAGGCAACCAGTCCGCCAAGAACGACGGCCACCACGGCATATGACGCGATAATAAATTGAGCGTGCGGTCCAAGATCCATGAGGCCTACTCCGCGGCAACGGTTGCTTCGCCGGCGCGGGCGCGATCGACCTCGGCCATGCGAAGCGACTTGACGCGGCGGCGAAGGATCTCGTTGCGCATGCCCTTCAAATGCATTGCGAAAAACAGCAGCGAGAAGCCGATGGCACTGATCAGCAGCGGTATCAATTGCGATGAGTGAATTTTCGGTCCGTCTGAGCGCAGCACGCTTGAGGGCTGATGCAGTGTGTTCCAGGCAGGGATCGAAATGCCGAGGCTTGGAATATCGAGGCCTTCGACCGAGATCTTGATGAACGGCAGGATCACCACGCCGACGAGCCCCAACACCGCTGTCAGCTTGCCAGCCAGCGCCTCATCGTCAATCGAGGTGCGCAGCGCCATCAGACCCAGATACAGGAAGAAAAGTATCAGTACGGATGTGAGGCGCGCGTCCCATACCCAATACGTGCCCCACATCGGCTTGCCCCACAGCGAGCCGGTCAAAAGCGCGATTAATGTAAAGGCTGCTCCGATCGGGGCAGCCGCCTTGGCCGAAACGTCGGCGAGGGGATGGCGGAACACCAGGAGGCCAAAGCTCGAAACCGCAATGAGTGCATAGCCCATCATAGCGAGCCATGCCGCAGGGACGTGGATATACATTATCTTGATCGTTTCGCCCTGCTGATAATCGGGCGGCGCGGTCCAGCCGCGAAACAGCGCGTACGCGATCGTGGCGACAGCAATGGCGGCGAGCCAAGGCAGAATCGCGCCCGACAACGCCATGAAGCGGGTCGGGTTGGCGAGTTTTTGAGTGATCGACTGGTTCTTCATGCTTTTGATCTAAGCCCTCGCGCGGCGTTGTGCAATTCGCGGTGCGTCGCAGGCTGTCATTGCACGCATTTGCGGCAGGGATTTGAGTCTTTGTTGGTCCACACTGCGCAAGCGCGTGTGGAGCCGGTTGCCTAAAAGCGGCGTGCGTGAGGCTGGCAATGTCATTTGGCCCGCAGGGCTGTGGAGCAAGGCGAACCGTCCGGAGGCCGCGCCCGATCTGGTCCCATTAACGCAGCCCCACACACCCGTCATGGCCGCGCAGGCGGCCATCCACGCCAGTCCAAAGAGATCGCCTATGCCCGCGCCGCCCTCGGGTCTCCGCCTGCAAAAACGCGGTTAACGGGCCGAAATCCGCAAAATTTCGAACTTTTCTCACCCGGCGTTCCCCAGGGAACGGCGGGGCTGTGCCTGGG
>CAYGRH010000479.1:0-1896 GCA_964352165.1 uncultured Hyphomicrobiaceae bacterium
TGGAAGTTATGATGAATATGCTGCCCAAGCATAACACGGACCACTCTCCGCTTCGCCGCCACACGTCGGTCTACACGGTCGACGTTTCCGAGGATGGCAAAACTGCAGAAGCGGTTAGCTCCTTCGTCGTTTATCAAAACCTTCTCGATGGCATCAACTCGCACATCGACTCCGGCGAGAGCCGCCTTTTCCTCGTTGGCAAGTACAAGGACAAGTTCAAGGTTGAAGACGGTAAGGCGAAGTTCGTGGACCGCAAAGTCTGCATCGATAACCGTCGCCTCGACAAAGGCTCGCACTGGCCGATCTAAAGCTAGGTGCGGCCAGATCATAAGCGCTAGGCGCAATGACGCCTGCGCTCTATGAAATCTGAGCTAATCAAAAGAAACGAAACGAAGGACCAGGGAGTAACTGATGAGCTGGATCACCGTCTGCAAGACGTCGGATGTCGCTGAGAATACGATCAAAAAGTTCTGGGTGGCAGGCGGTATTTCGCTGGTCGTTGCTCACTACAAGGGCGGCTTCAGAGTGTTGCCGCCGGTCTGCCCGCACATGGAAGAGCCACTGGAAGAATCCGGCGTCATTGCAGGCTGTGTGTTGACATGCACGAAACACCTTTGGGCCTGGGATCTGGCCACATTGGAATTGTCGGGCACCGAAACGGAAAAGCCTCTAAAGACCTACGAAGTCAAAGTCGAGGGCGATGAAGTCAAGGCGCTCGTCGAAAAAGAGATCCTTTATGAATTCGACGACGACGATGACATGGACGACGACGCATTCTTCAAGTCGTGAAGTCGGAGCCGCAGGCGCCGGGCCGGCCGAACTGGTCGCCAGTCGTCTGCGGCTACAATGCTTTCAGGCGCTGGCGGTTCCAGGCGGACTCCGGGAGTGAAGTCCGGCAACAACACTATTGACAGCCGGCGAGGCGGGCGCGTCGCTTTTGATCGCGTCCGAATGGCGATTGCCTCTCAACACACCAGCCTGCCAGCCGCACGTTCAAGGCGTCTCAGGATACCGCGCTCTAGCAACTTAAACCACTAATGCCCAACCAGCCGTCGCGTAAACGGTGTCGGCGTCGGGAAAATCAGATCGCCAACGGGGAAAACGGCAAGCGCATGACAATTACAGTGCAAACCAAAACGGGCGTGTTCGAGATCGATTCCGACACCGCTGAATCGATCCTGTTCGCCGGTCTGAGCGCTGGCCTGAGCCTCCCATATGAGTGCGCAACCGGCACTTGCGGTACGTGCCGCGCGAGAGTCATGGAAGGCGAGACCGAAGTCCAATGGTCCGAAGCTCCCGGGGCGTCGAAAATCAAGCCGGCCAAAGGCGACATCCTGATGTGTCAGACGCGCGCAAACGGACCGTGCGTCCTGCGCGTTCCCTCAGACGTCGTCCAGGACCTTGCCGGCAGAATTAGGCCCGAGCGAGTTTCAGCCGTCGTCACCTCCACAAGCCGTCTGACCAGCGATGTCATGCATTTCGAGGTCGAGCTTTCGCGCGAAATCGCTTTTGATGCCGGCCAGTTCTTCGTAGTCACCGCGCCGGGATTGCGCGGTGCCAGAGCCTACTCGATGGTCAACTATGCGCCTTCTACCAAGTCGTTATCGTTCGTCATCAAGCGCAAGCCCGGCGGCGGTTTCTCCGAATGGGCGTTCGAAAACGACATGAATGGCGTTGAGCTGAGCCTTTTTGGCCCGCTAGGCCAGGCCACCTTCCGCCCGGAAGAGAACTTCGATCTCGTCTGCATCACAGGTGGCTCCGGCATTGCGGGCATTATGTCGATCCTCAATCATGCCAGCGACATTGATTACTTCCAGGATCGCACCGGGCATTTGTTCTTCGGCGTCCGCACTCTGGCTGACGGCTTCTACCTGAGCGAATTGCAGGACATGATCA
>CAYGRH010000480.1:0-1871 GCA_964352165.1 uncultured Hyphomicrobiaceae bacterium
CCGGCGGACTTCCAGAACTCATGTTTCATCGTGTTCGACCGTCCAGATGCGGGCATGTAGCGGTTCGCCCGAAGGCGGTTTAATGGTGCGGAATTCTTCGCGCGTTTCACCGATATCCGTTCGCACCCGGCGAACGGTGAATACGGTGTTTATCGGGGCGTCCGCGATCAGATCTTCAATGAACGCTATTTCTGCTTCGGCGACAGGCATGGCAGACGCGACATCGGGTGCACCATACTTGTCGGCGAAATGTTTAGCGAGTTGGTCAACCAGACGAGCCCGGTCGTCGGTTGCTGCTTCGCCGACAGTGGCGAACGTCGAGCGGCCAAAGCTGGTCATCCCCAGGAACCCGTTAGCAAAGGCCTGCTTGACCTTGCCGGTCAACTGATCCGGTGGGAGATCGACGAATTCGAATGCTCCCGAAAGCGCCCACTCATCGGGCGGTGCGCCTAACGCGAAGACATGATCGTCGCTGTTGTCGAAGCGGATCGTGCGGAGGAGCTTCATGACGCCGATCCGTGTTGTGTTTCACCCATACCAGCAGCGGCGAGGGCTTTACGAAGGGACAGGGCGGTGACGGCTGCATTGCCATCTGGCTTGATGAGAAGCTCCATCTCGTCGCTCAGTCCCAGTACTTTGGCATTGACTGGGCCGTCGAGTGTGGCGATCGAGGCGCCATGAAGGTGCCCTTCGACACGGCCGATGAACTGGTCGTGGACGGCTGGGAAACCGTCGTCCTGCCAGATATTGATCCAGGTGAGAATGTGCGCGCTCAGCGATTGGAGGATCTGTGTGCGATCAAGCTCACCGCCGCCTTCCTCATAAAGCGTCGTTATGTGCACGTGATCGCCGGGCTCGATCTCGCTTTGAGGTTCTTGAAGGTTCAGCTCGATGCCGACCACAAGCCAGTCGGGAGTTACGGCTGGATCATCGGTGCTGGCCGCAAAGCGCAGCCGCCCGGCCTCTCCGCCGTTGACGAGAATGGTTGCAGGCCAGCGCAACTGCAGCGAAGTGTTGGGGGGCATCAGCGCACCGAGACTGTCAGCGAACGCGGTGAACACCAGCGGCACCATTTCCAGTGATTTCGCCAGTGACACATCCGGCTCAAGCACCAGCGCCATATCAACGCGCATGGTTGCGCGTGCCCAAACGAGATCGGCTGCCCCCAATTCACCGGCAGCCGCGCGCTTGCACGCCGTCTCGAACGGGGTCGCAGGCGCGTTAACGCCGTGGCCATTGATGAGAGGCGGAAACTCTGGGTCGGGCAGGTTCATGGTCAGCGCATTCGCCGTTGCGGGAGGAGTGATTTCACGGCAAATCAATCTCGCCTTCAACAACGTGGTTGAGATCGGTTCCTTCGGCGGTCAGAACGACTTTGACCTTAAGACTTGCCGCCTGAACGTTCCCGCTGCGCGCGACCTGCTCGATTTCCCGCTGCGAGGTCACGCCGACCTGCTTGAGGAACTTGCGCAGCGACATGTTGAATTTCTCTTCGTCCATTTCATTGTCCTCGTTGTCGATACTGGCTGGTGGGATGGCGCTATTGATCGCGCGGTTGGGGTGATGGCGAAAGTTCCAGCGTCTTGGTCTGCATTTCCCCGTTCCGCTTGAAGCGCACGTCGAGACGATCTCCTGCGATGGCTGCTGCACTCACGAAATCAGCCGGCGTTAAGGTTCGTCGCCCGCCCGCTTCGATAATCTCGTCGCCAATCAAGAGGCCGGCCCGGTCAGCCGGCGACCCGGTCGTAACGCCGATCACGCGGGGAGCCAGCGCCTGCCGGCCGACGGATTTCATCGAGAGCTGCGTCGGGGCGAGCCTTACGCCGATATTGGCATGTCCGACGCGTCCTTTTGCAATCAGTTCGGCAGCG
>CAYGRH010000481.1:0-1866 GCA_964352165.1 uncultured Hyphomicrobiaceae bacterium
GACCATCGTGACACCGAGCAGGTTGTTGGTCGTCACTCCGTACTTCAGGCAGTGCGCGCCGCCTGAATTCATGGCGATGTTCCCGGCAATGGCACACGCAAGCTGGCTTGATGGATCGGGTGCATAAAAGAAGCCGTCACCTTCGACCGCCCCGGTTACAGACAGATTGGTCACCCCTGTCTGCACGCGGATGAAGCGGTTTGCCGTATCGATTTCCAATACGTCAGAAAGCCGCGAGGTACCCAGGATCACACTGTCGGCCGTCGGCAAGGACCCACCGGCCAAAGATGTTCCCGCCCCGCGTGGAACCATCGGAACACCGAGGTCGTGGCACACCCGCATGGCATCTGACACTTCCCGCGTCGAACGCGGAAGCAAAACCGCAAGCGGCTGGCAGCGATAAGCCGTGAGCGCATCGCATTCGTAAGCGCGCGTTTCCGCTGGATCGGAAATCACCGTATCGGCGGGAAGTGCAGCCTCCAACGCAGCAACGATCTCAGCCTTCCGGTTCAATATCCCGGCATCCGGCGTCGGCATGGCAATCGTGGACATTGGTGTCAGCCTCTCAGATGGCGTTCCCGAATTTGCCCCGCACGCACGCAACTTCTAACAGGGCTTTGTGCACTGCCCGGAGGCAGAACCGATAGCTCACAATCCAGCAACCGTTCGCTATCGCATCGCCCACCGTGCTATGAAACAGGGCATCTAGTTGCAATGCTAAGCCATGATGTCGGCTTGCGATAGAGAGTGCATGACGCAAGTCCCACAGGCACCGCCTAAGCCAGAGAGCTAGATAAGCCGGCGCAAGACCGCCGCAATCGCCCAGGCCGAAGGCCAAGCTCGAACGACCAGGCCAAAACATCAGGGCGGAACCGCCAATGACCGCAACGCGTTCTTGAGAGCAGAAGAAAAATGCTCTCAGGACCAATATTCGCGCGCCTTGTGCAAAAAATATAGGCACAGGAAAAACTGCTTGATTATTGGACACAGCAAGCAATGAATGCGATTATCAATGCCTTACACGCAACGGAGGATGAGACCGCATATGGCAAAGCTGAGCGCATTTCGAGACACCTCCGAGCCTGCGCTGCTGAGCGATTACAAGCAGGGCAACTCATACTGCGAACTGATGGGTGACGGTGACGAAGAACGACCCCGGCTTATCGAATTCTGGCAGCGATTGGAAAAACTGCATCTGTCTGATTTGTCGGTCCGCGCAGCCGACGCACTCCACGAGCTTTATGAGCGCGGCGTAACCTTCACGGTCTATTCAGACCGCGACGCCATCGATCGCACCCTCCCCTTTGATGTCATCCCCCGCGTCCTCACCACTCCGGAATGGCGCAAGATCGAAAGCGGCGTGAAGCAGCGTGTGAAGGCGCTAAACCTGTTCCTGGGCGACATCTATAACGAGCAGCGCATCTTTGCAGACGACATAATTCCGCGCGACCTTGTCGAAGGAAACTCGAACTACCGTCCGGAAATGAAGGGCTTCAGGCCGCCGCATGGAACTTATGTCCACATTGCCGGCATTGACCTGGTTCGCGGCAGCGATGGGGAATTTTATGTCCTCGAGGACAATGCACGCACGCCGTCCGGCGTTTCATACGTCGTGGAAAACCGCCATCTGATGCAGCGCGCCTTCCCTGATCTTCTGCAGGGCTTCAGCGTCGCAGACGTCTCCGAATACGGAATGAAGCTGCGCGAAAAACTCATTGAAACAGCCCCCGAAGGCATCGAGTCGCCGCAGATTGTGTTGCTCTCACCAGGCGTCTTCAACTCCGCCTACTACGAACACATCTTCCTGGCTCGCGAGATGGGCGTACCGCTCGTCGAAGGCCGCGACCTCGTGGTGATCGACAAGCG
>CAYGRH010000482.1:0-1852 GCA_964352165.1 uncultured Hyphomicrobiaceae bacterium
TAACCATGGGAGCGGCTCCAAACGACCTTGCGTGGATGGCCGCCTTCACGGCCATAACGTTTGGGGGGACTGCGATTCCGATGCCCATACATTGTCGAGGCTCATTGGGGCTCAGTCCGCAGCCAGTACAAGCCGCCCCCGCCTGAAGCTGAACGCCGTTAGGTAACCGGCTCCACGCAACTTTACGAAGCGTGGACCCAAGAGAAAGCAACCGGCTCCACACCGGCCGCTACAACCGCGCGACCTTTAGGCAACCGGCTTCACACGCGCTTGCGCAGTGTGGACCCAACAAAGACTCCCGCCCCTTGCATCGGCCTGCCGAGTGAAAAAACAACGTTCACCAACTCCAGAGATGACTATATTTCTATTCTAGAGAATTATGCTACTGCAATTGCCATGTCCGAACAGAGCCTCAAATCTACTCTCGAACGCCTCGGCCTCCGCCAAACGGAGTTCGCGCGGCTGATCGAAGTGTCACCGCGCACCGTCAGCGTCTGGGCAACGGGTGACGCGCGCCTCCCAGGCCCTGTGGCAGCCTACCTCCGCGTTCTGAATATGCTCTCGCCATCGGAGCGCGCCGAAGAGTTCAAGCGTTTGAAAGGAAGAGACAAAATGTTCGACGAAGGATTGTATCGCCTGAATTATGCCGGCCACGACAATGCCGAAGCGACTTCAGACGACGCGCTTGCCGTTCTGCGCAACGGTAAAATCCTTGGCTCGGACAGATGGGGCGGGCTATTTACCGGTTCATACGAGTTCGATGCTTCCGTCGAGACGAACAAATTGCATGTAAGGTTGCAGGTGCCGCCCGGTGGCATTCTGGTCAACGGCTTCGCCGCAGGGCCAGACGGTGCAACTGTCGACATCGTCGGAGACTTCGAACGCGCGGCCCCGGTGTCTAAGACGACGGTCGAGATCGCCGGCAAGCCTATTGAATTGCAACTCACCTACCTGGGTGGTCTGCCGAACTGATCCAAGCCGGGAGCCAGTTCCGCGCCGACCCGATGATCAATAAGGACACCAATGCCATCCAAAACCGGTCTGATCCTGCTCGGCCGCATCGCATCGGCGCATGGCATCCGTGGCGATGTCCTCATCAAAGCGTTCACGCAGGAACCAGATGGAATTGCCGCGTACGGCCCGCTGACTGACGAAACCGGCACCAAATCCCTGAAAATCAAAGTCCGGCGGGTCACTCCGAAGGGCGTGATTGCTGGCGTTTCTGGTGTGGACGACCGCAACGCTGCCGAAGCCCTCAAGGGACTGGAGCTCTACATTGCGCGCGACAAACTCCCGGAACCCGAAGACGACGAGATCTATCATGCCGATTTGATCGGACTGACCGCAACCGACGAGGCCGGCGACGAAATCGGCACTATCGTCAACGTCGCCAACTATGGCGGTGGCGATCTGCTGGAATTGCGCCTGAAGGGCAAACGCTCAACCGAACTCGTCCCCTTCACGCACGACCACGTTCCGGTCGCAGATATCGCATCCCGCAGACTGGTCATCCGATGGCCATTGTCCTTTGAGGTCGCCCCCGAAGAAGAGCGCGACCCAGCCGACGACCAAGGCGGAGACGATGAGAACGACGTTTAGCCAAGTTGCCTACACCGGCTCGCCGCGCAGAAGCTTCGGTACGTCGCCTTTCAATCCTGCCGCCTCTCCGACAAATGCCTGCTTGACCATTGGCAAACGATCCACAAGGCCCAGCCCGGCTTCCCGCATTGAACGCAGCAGAACGTTGTCGTTTGAAAACACGCGATTGAACAAATCGAATGCTGCCGTCGATTGCACGGAATCAAACCGCCGCCAGCTTGCATAGCGGTCGAGTGCCTGCGAGCTCCCGATA
>CAYGRH010000483.1:0-1835 GCA_964352165.1 uncultured Hyphomicrobiaceae bacterium
CACCGGGACCTGATACGTCGCACCGCC
This sequence comes from uncultured Hyphomicrobiaceae bacterium, assembly GCA_964352165.1. Taxonomy (GTDB): domain Bacteria; phylum Pseudomonadota; class Alphaproteobacteria; order Rhizobiales; family Hyphomicrobiaceae; genus CAYGRH01. The sequence goes on from CAYGRH010000483.1 coordinate 28, forward strand.
GACGCGGCGGGAACGAACCTCAACTGCCGGCATCACGTTCTCCAACGCCTGATGGAACATCTGCAGCGGGTCGGACTTGGCCTTGTCTTCCATGCGTTCGAAGGCGCCGTAGACGATCCGCTCGGCGACCGACTTTTTGCCTTCACGCATGATGGCATTCATGAACTTCGTGATGACGAGATCGGAAAACTTCGGGTCCGGGTTGATCTCGCGCTTTTCTGCTTTGTGACGACGCGACATGCGTTCAGTGTCCTTAGCTCTAGCTCTTGATGTCTGCATTGCCCGGTGGGACCGGGCGTCAGCCGCACTATAGAAAGCGCGGCTGCAACGAAATTATTTCGGCCGCTTGGCGCCATACTTGGAGCGGCGCTGGCGACGGTCTGCAACGCCCTGCGTATCGAGCACACCACGGATGATGTGATACCGAACGCCCGGCAAATCCTTCACGCGGCCGCCACGGATCAGAACAACCGAGTGCTCCTGAAGGTTGTGACCTTCGCCGGGGATGTAGCCGATGACTTCGTAGCCGTTGGTCAGCCGGATCTTGGCGACCTTACGAAGCGCCGAGTTGGGCTTCTTTGGAGTTGTTGTGTAAACACGAGTGCACACGCCGCGTTTCTGCGGGCAGGACTCCATGTGACGCGACTTCTCGCGGTAGGTCTTCGGGCTCCGGGGTTTCCGGATCAACTGTTGAATTGTCGGCATACGCCTCGTCCGTCCTCAGGTCCGCTGTCGAGCGCGCGCGAATGCGCAAGCGCCAAATCCGATGCGTCGGACAACGCCAAGGCGTGTATCCGACACAAATATCACCAGAGGATCTTCGGCTCTTGCGAACCGCAGATCATGGTTCCGAAATGTTCTCTGCGTCTTGTCCAGTAGCGTATAGGAACGTTCGCGAAGCACCGCCGCTCGCAATGAAAACCCTACGGCCTACCGAGAGAGTGGCGAAGCTATATACACGGCCTTCGGCATGGTCAACAGGGCGGGGATATAAAACTGAAATAATTTGACCGGAGGCGCTGCGGTATCGCAGGCTTTCCGCCTGGGAATGTGTGAACGATGGCCAGTTGGATTGGCAGGACACGCCGGTCGCAGGTCAAATGCCGGGTCGCTTTGCCGCGCCCTGCGGGAGTATAGGTTCCGGTGCCTGCGGGCATCAAGAAGCCGTCTCTCGGTGGCCGGGTCGGTAATTTGGTCGCGGTGGCAGCCTGGTTGCCGCTGAACGCTGCCGAACGACGATTACCGCTCATTCTATCGCTTTTCTGGCTATCGCTTTTCTGGCTATCGCTTTTCTGGCGCGCGGCTTCGTCGTGACGTGCACGCCTAGGTCGGCTTGTCAGTCTTTGCCGATGGCGGTCACAACATCTTCAGTTGCAAAAGAAAGGCCGCAGCGGATGTCCGCTGCGGCCGTTAACCTCGTCGTCATCTGGCACTGTGCCGTCGTCGTTATTCGGCTGCCGCCTCATCTTCGGGACGACGGCGGCGGCGCGCTGCGACCCCACCCTCCGGAGGGCCCGCCAGAGCGGCTTCCGCATCAGACTTGGCGCGCTCCTTGGCGATCAACTCGTCACGCTTGTTGGCGATCTTGCGCAGGCGGCGGAGCATGCCGCCCGTACCTGCCGGGATCAACCGGCCGACGATGACGTTTTCCTTCAGGCCTTCCAATGTATCCGCCTTGCCGTTTACGGCAGCATCGGTGAGGACGCGGGTGGTTTCCTGGAACGACGCCGCAGAGATGAACGAGCGCCTCTGCAGCGACCCCTAACTGATGCCGACTAGGACCGGCCTCGCCGACGCTCGACGCATGC
>CAYGRH010000484.1:0-1830 GCA_964352165.1 uncultured Hyphomicrobiaceae bacterium
CCGGCATGTCGAAGGTGTTGATCGGTTCGATCAGGATTTCGACGCCATGGGACTGGGCGAGCCTTGCGGCGTTTGCAACGTTACCGATCAATGTTTCAAGGTTGGCCCCGCGCTCGGTAAGGCCGGACATCGCGTGCAGGCGGACACAGCCCAGCGCATCGGCATAGCGCAGGGCGTCGATGACAGCGGCCTCGAATTCGGCTTCGCGTCCCTTGATTGCGGCAAGGCCTCTGTCGCCGGCATCCCAGTCACCGGGAGAGATGTTGAACAGCACTTGCTGCAGGCCGGTTGCTTTCAGCCGTTCGGCGATGTCGCGTTTCGGCCAGGCGTAAGGAAACAGGAACTCCACACCGCGGAAGCCCGCATTGGCCGCGACCTCAAAGCGCTGTATGAACGCCACTTCGGTAAACATCAAACTCAGATTAGCGGCTAGTCTGGGCATCAAGCACCTTTGGTTGCGAGGATTGCGCCTAGACCGTATCAGCTCACGTCGGGCTTGGATTGGCGCATCTTTTTGACCTTCGAGCGCTGGCTCTTGTCGTCCATCCGGCGCTGGCGTGCACCACGCGAGGGCTTGGTGGCGATGCGCGGCTTGGGTCTGATGGTTGCCTGCCGGATCAGATCGATCAGGCGCTCACGCGCGTCGGCCCGGTTGCGTTCCTGGGTGCGGAACTTCATCGCCTGAAGGACGATCACACCCTCATCGGTCAGGCGGCGGCCCGCGAGACGAACGAGGCGCTGGCGCACGTGGCCGGGCAGCGTGTCGCAATTCCTCAGATCGAAGCGCAGTTCGACCGCAGTGGAAACCTTGTTGACGTTCTGGCCGCCCGGACCGGATGCGCGAACGAAGCGTTCCTCTATCAAGCGTTCGTCAATCGATATGTCAGGCGTAATCTCGATCATTTTCGTTGTGTTTTTTGTTCGACGTCCCAATAGTCGCCGCGGAAATACAGCAGTGGGCCAATATCGGTGCGGAACGAACCATTGAGGACACGGCCGATAAAGATCGAATGCGTCGTGAAGCCGTGCTGTTCGAGCAGCGTACAATCGAGGCTGGCCAGCGCGTTGACCAGAACCGGGGCACCGGTTGCAAGTTTTTGCCAGTTCAGACCGGTAAAGCGATCCTCGCCGGAGACGCCATGACGGCCGGCAAAACGTTCAGCGACCGCCTGCTGGTCACTGGCCAGAAGATTGACGGAAAACACGCCTGCCTGCTCGATCACGTCGTGCGCACCTGTCTTGCGGCCGACGCAGGCCAGAATGGTGGGCGGGTCATCGGACAGCGAGGAGACCGCCGTGGCGGTCAGACCTGCGCGCGCACCAACGTCTCCGGTTGCAATAACGGTTACGGCTCCGGCCTGATGGCGCATCAACACGCGATAGCTCGCACCATCCATGGCCTGGGTTGCCCGGGTCACGTCTTGCGCATTCGGACTTTCGGCATCGCGGGGCGGGTTCAATTCCTGGTCCTTCATCAAGTCAATGCCTGCGCAAACACGAGGCGGTTGCCAAAGGGGTCTTTGACGCCGAGTTCGCGCTGCCCCCAGGTCTGGTCCTCGACACCGGGCCTCATGCGCGGGTGGCCGCGGCGGGCCAGTTCTTCGTGTAAGGCGTTAACGTCGTCGACCCAGATGCGGACCGCACTTCCTGGCGTGCAATCACCATGATGTTCGCTGATATGCAAGATGGCACTGCCGCGGGAGACCTGCATGTAGAGCGGCAATCCGGGTTCGAAGCGGTGTTCCCAATCAACCTTGAAGCCAAGATAATCGATGTAAAAGGCGCGCGCTTCGCTTTCGGAAAAGCTGCGAAGGATGGGTATTACCGGGC
>CAYGRH010000485.1:0-1827 GCA_964352165.1 uncultured Hyphomicrobiaceae bacterium
TGGTCGTTCTTCAACCCCTCGTCGATCCAGATGATCGCTTCGGCACCGACCGCTCCGCGAAGGGCCGCCTCCGCCTCCGCCTTCGACCAGCCGTTGCGATTGGGATTGAGCAGCGTCTGCCGCGTCGTCAGGATCGTACCCTGCCCATCGTGATCGACCGCCCCGCCTTCCAGCACGAACCCAAACCGCTCAACCGGCGCACCCGCCAGCCTTGCGATATCGTCCCCGACTGTCGCATCGTCCGGCAGCTCGAACTTGCCGCCCCAACTGTTCGTGGCAAAGCGCAGGGCAACCCGCCCGCCCGCACGGCGCGCAAAGATCGGCCCCGTATCGCGCAGCCAGATATCGCCGTACTTTGCTGGAACGAACTCCGCGCAGCCATCAAGAGCCGCACGCGCCGACGACTCGGCTTCAGCGCCGTTGACCAGCAGCCTCACTCGGTTTGCGCCATTCGAAGACAGCGCGCGCACCATCCCGGCGACGTCCCGCCGCGGCGCATCGAGATCGCCGTTCCACTGTTCGGGATCGGCCGGCCACGCCGTCCAGATCGCCTTCTGCGGCTCCCATTCCGCCGGAACTACGGTTGTCTCGCCTGTCACTGTCTTGGCCATGCTGCGCGCTCAAAAAACCTACCCTGCACGGCTCTACGGCCGCGGCGCGTACAGATGGCAACCTTCCCGCGCAATGGCAAGGGTTGAGACGGCGCCAGCGCTGAGGCTCCGTTTGCCGGGCCCCGACAAGAACCGCAGACAACAGGCTCCGAAAGTCCGCTTGCTGTAAGCCAGCACCGGCGGTATCGAATTTCGGCAGAAGGCAAAAAGGCTTATGCGCTATGTGGCAACCGGCCCGAGCGGTGTTCCCGAGATGAGAACGGCGTGACGATGAAGCGATCCACTCCCCTCTCCCATGCTGCGATGGCCGCCCTGGTTTCGGCCGGGCTTGCAGGTTGCGCGGCGGGTAATGCGACGCCGGCCGCGCTGACGACTGCCGCCATCCCCACCGGACAGGCGCGCATAACCGTCGAGCGGCCGATGGCCTATCTGTACTCAGGCGCGCCCGCGACCATCACGGCGAACGGCAAGAACGTCGCCAGCCTTTGGGGCGGCGGATCGTCCTCGTTCTTCATTCCAGCCGGCGAGAGCACGATCGCGGCCTCGGCCTGGTCCTATCCCGGCGAGTTCAAGGTCAAGCTGAACGCAGCCGCAGGCGCCGACTACAAGCTCGTCGTGGAGCCACGCGGCGACAGCTTCGTTCCCGGCGCGCTGCTGGGCCCCATCGGCGGCGCGATCGACGCCAGCGTCAACGAAAACGCAGGCGCGTTTCAGATGCGCGTGGCGGGAGGCTAGCTATGGAAGTGACATCCGAATTAGATCAGCTTGAAAGCTAAAACATGCTTTTGACGAGCGAGACAGCTGAATGGCCGATATACTTCGTATGGATCCCAATGGCCATATTGAGCGTGTACGCGCTGTTTGCGCAGAGCGCGAAGCGTCATAGAAAGTCGATCTACATCACATACATTGGTGCCTGGATTTCGTTTCTGCTGCTTTTGCATGGCAACATTATCTATACATTCACTGAACATCAATTCGGGTTCTCGATTTATGCCTTAGTAGCTTCTCCCGTTTTGGTTTCAACATTTTGTCTTTTTGCAAATGTTCTTTGGGTTCGATTTGGTCAACCCGATAGATATACATTGGCTTTCCGAACCCCCAGCCTCTGGTTGGGGTGGTTGTGCCTTGCGCTTCAAATTGTTTTTCACTGGGTTGGCGATGGTCTTTGATTTCTTACCCTGAGACACGAAAAGAACTCGATGGAGATATGAAG
>CAYGRH010000486.1:0-1827 GCA_964352165.1 uncultured Hyphomicrobiaceae bacterium
CATGAACATCATGCTGGTCTCTGTCACTGAGCGGACCCGCGAAATCGGGATACGCCTCGCGATTGGCGCGCAGGAGTCGCAAGTGTTGATGCAGTTCCTTGTTGAAGCCGTGGTGCTATCTCTGATTGGCGGTATCGTTGGTGTGGTGCTGGGCTTGTCGCTTGCGGCACTGGCCTCGATGGCGATGAAGATCCCGTTCATCTTCGATCCGCAGATCGTCGTCGTTGCGTTCGGATTCTCCGCAATGGTTGGCGTTGTCTTCGGGTATTTCCCCGCGCGCCGCGCCGCCCAGATGAATCCCATCGACGCGCTGCGCCATGAATGAACCGGATAGGACGTGAGAGGTGAGGCATCACATGCCTGAGCAGAACGGTTCCAATCGGCTGCCGTCCAATGCAATGCCTCGGCAGGGTTTTTCCCCTGCATTGCTGGCTGGCACCGCGTATCTCGCCATCGTGTTCGCCGCAGGATTTGCTCTCGGGACGTTGCGCACGCTTTTCCTTGAGGATGATGTCGGCTGGTTGCCAGGAAACGCGATCGAATTGCCGTTTATGCTCACGGTGTCGTGGCTGGTGTGCGGCTAGGCAATCGGGACGTTCAGCGTTTGCAGCGACACGCCGACGAGACGGGTTATGGGCGGATGGGCCTCCTTGCCGACCAATCAGTCGGATGTGGGTCCACTATCCTTCTTGGCTGCTCTACCTGGCGTAAAGCCGCCAAGGCCATTTCGCAGCTCGCAAGTCAGCCGAGCAAGATGTTCAGCATTTGCTGATCCGATCGATTTGGCGATCTCGCGGTCCATTTCGCGCCATTCGCGGTAGATGGCTTTCAACAAGGATTTGCCGCGTGCGCTGAGCCGGAGCACGTTGCTGCGAAGTTCGCGCGCATCCACCTGCCGCTCAATCAAGTCAGCTTCCAGCAGTCGAACCGTCATCGTGCTCATGGCCGCGGCGGTCAAACCGAACTCTTTGGCCAGGGCGACCTGCGAAGCAGCGCCCATGCGACCAAGTGCATCAAGAACGCGCGCCTGTCTCGGATGAACGCCGAGCGGCACAAGCCGCTCGCGCAATCGCTCTTCGAGCAGATGTGCGGCGTGAAGAAGAAAGTGGAAGCTGCACCCTTGAGTTCGCATACTAATTATTTATATACTATCAATAAGCGCCATTCAAGAGAGTACTGTGAGGAGCTTGGCATGCCGAAGATCGCGATGATTGCATTGATGAGTGCCGGGACGATAAGTCTCGCGACCGCGTCCTACGTCCTGGGCCGCTACGGGTGGCCCCTTACATTTCGTGGCAGCAAGGCGGGCGCTCATGAGGCGTCGATGCCATCCAGCAACCCTGATCGGCGGTCCAGCCGGTCGTGGTTTGCCAGATTTGGCACGATCGGCGGAAACCAATCGCATACCCCACCATCGAGCGGCAATCTGGCCTTCGACGAATATCGGGCCCAGTCCCTGAAGCGTCTTGAGGACGAGAAAGTGGAGTTTTCGAAGTTCCTTGAGAGGTTGCGCCGAGCCAAAGACAGACAAGAGTTTGACGACTTCTTGCGACATCGCCAAACCACCTCTGCTGCCGACGATGGGGCGGCGGTATAATGAAATCGAAACGTACCTGTCTGCTGGCTCTATTGACGCTCGTCGCTGCGACCGGCGGCGCGGCAGCGCATGAGCATAACGGCAGAACAAATCATGCTGTGGCCCTTGAGAGGATCAAATCCTGGTTCGAGGCAGATGCAATTCTATCGGGGCCCGTTCTTGTCGATTGCACGTTGTCCGGTGGCAGCAAGGCCAAGTGCTTTTCGATTACGCTGAAGCTTGAGCCGAGC
>CAYGRH010000487.1:0-1821 GCA_964352165.1 uncultured Hyphomicrobiaceae bacterium
TTCCGTGCCGACAGAGCGGCGCGAGGCAAGGGCCACGACCTCATCGGCGGGAAAGTTGCGATCGGCGAGAACGTTGAGCATTTCGCGGCCGACGTTGCCGGTAGCGCCTACGATGGCGACCTTGTAACCCATGGCGGTGGTGTCCCTGGCTGCTGTGCACGGTGGCCTCCGCCGATGGGGCGGACTGCTGCGCGTCAAATCTTTGCAAGTGCGATGACTTACGCGCCCTGGCGGCGGGTTGCAAGACTTGCCCGCGCCGACTTTCGGGGAATTCCGGCCTCAGAAGGCCTCCAACAAGAGATGCCGTTTGGGGGCAGTTCGTCCCGCGAAGGGTTTTCGGGCTCTCAGTCTTCGAGCAGCCGACCAAACATCCAGCAGGCTGCCTGGGCAAGTCTGCCGGTCTCGATCTGGCCTTTCACGACATCGGGGTGAGCCACGACGTCAAGTGTCGCATCGAGCGTCTCGATGGCGAGCCAGTAAAATGAGGTGCCGGTTTCCTCGTTCGTCAAAAGCTGGTGGTCAACGATGCGACCGTTGAATAGGGCGTTGGAACTTGGTGCGGCTGGCTGTCCGTTCTCGTCGACGGTATCGGAGGCGGCAAACAGGCCGACGGGAAAAAATGATTGAGGCGCGAATCCGTTTTCGGGTGGCTGGGCGGCTTCGAAGGCAGCTTCATCGGGAAAGATGCGCAGTTCGCGGGCAAATCCGGTGAGCTTGGCCCGGCATGAAGCGGGCAGCGTGCGATCGGTGTGGACTGCCACGTCGACGCAGTCGAAAACCAACGGATAGGAGCCTTCTTCGCTGCCGATGCCGCTGGGATCAGATGGGTCAGGGGCTGTCTGAGCTTCAGGCGGTGCGACCCAAGCGCAAAAGGCACCTTCAAACGGGTTGTCGGTTGGTCGCGCGATCTTGCTCGTCAGGCGAATGGCGGTGGCGTAGCGGCTTTCGAAGAACGGGGTGAGGCCGATGATTTCGCGGGGGGTGTCTTCGCTGGACGACGCGCCAGGTGCGAGGTGGAACCAGATTTCAGCACCGGTGCGCGAACGCCAGATTACATAGTCGCCAACCGGGCTGGAAAGGCCTGCGGTGGCTGCGTTCGCAAGCCGAATGACGAGCTCCTGCAGGGCAGCGTTGTCGCTCAGATCGAAACCGATGGTAGAAAGATTGCTCGCCATCGAAGACGCCCCCCTGCAGGTTTTCAGCCCGATATTTTTGCTTTGCGCAAATGTCGACTTAGCTCGTCAATTTGCGCAGTTCGCCAATGATGGCGTCGCCCATGTCGGTGGTGCCTGCGCTCTTCATGCCGTCCTGCATGATGTCGCCGGTGCGCAGCCCCTGCGCAAGCGTGTTGGCGATTGCCTTTTCGATCATGTCGGCCTCGGCGGCCATGTCGAGGGAGTAGCGCAGAGCCATGGCGAAGCTGGCGATCGTTGCGATCGGGTTGGCGAGCCCTTTACCAGAAATGTCGGGCGCAGAACCGTGCACGGGTTCATAGAGCGACTTGCGCTTGCCGGTTTTCGCATCGGGCGCGCCCAGCGAGGCGGACGGCAGCATGCCGAGCGAACCGGTCATCATGGCGGCTTCATCCGACAAGACGTCGCCGAACAGGTTGTCGGTGATGATGACGTCGAACTGCTTGGGGTTGCGGATGAGCTGCATGGCGCAGTTGTCAGCCAGGATGAGGTTTAACTCGACGTCGGGCGCGTAGGATTTGTGCGTTTGCGTCGTGACCTTGTTCCAAAGCACGCCCGTGCGCATCACGTTCCACTTGGCGGCCATGTGGACCTTGTTGGCGCGCTTGCGGGCAAGATCGAAGCCGAC
>CAYGRH010000488.1:0-1808 GCA_964352165.1 uncultured Hyphomicrobiaceae bacterium
CTCAAACGGAAAATTCCGGTTGCGGCTATCGAAGATTTCGATAGCCCTGTTTTCGACCACTCCCAGAGCATGCATTGAGCCGATGGAAATCAACCTCGCACATACCTTTCTCGCTGTCGCCGAGACCGGCAGTTTTATCGATGCCGCACGACGGATGAACATCACGCAGTCGACGGTTTCAGCTCGTATCAAAGGACTTGAGGATCTGCTCGGCAGGCCGTTGTTCGAGCGTTCGCATGCGGGTGCGGAACTGACCGCGGCCGGTGAACAGTTCCGCCGGCATGCACTTGCGCTCGTGCGCGTGTGGCGGCAGGCGCGCCATGAAGTACGGCTGTCTGTCGAGCACCGTGACCACCTTGCTGTCGGCGCGCCGACCAGTTTCTGGGACGGATTCCTTTTAAAATGGGTCTCGTGGATGCGTGATGCGATCCCCGACATTGCGATCTCCGCCAGCGCCGGCGGCACGCCAGCGCTTACGCAGCGGCTCATCGAAGGCACGCTGGATCTCGCTGTGATGTACCGTCCGCCGCAACCACCGGGTCTGATCGCTGAACATCTCTTCGACGAGGAAATCGTCTACGTGACCAGTTCGGCATCGGGCGCGCGGCGCAATGCCAACGACTATGTGTTTGTGAACTGGGGCAATGATTTCCAACAGGATCATGCCGCGGCCTATCCCGAACTCGCCAACTCGGGACTGCACCTCGACATCGGATCAGCAGGTGTGAACTACCTTCTAGCCAACGAGGCTTCGGGGTATTTTCCGCTTCGTATGGTTAAGAAACATCTGGGCAGAGGCCGCCTCAGGCTCCCCAAACGGCAACGGAAGTTCACGTACCCGGTGTTCATGGTCTATCCAGAGACGCGCGATGAAGAGGCCTACCTGCCAATTCTATCCGGGCTGCGCAGGGCGGTTTCACGCATCAGTTAGGCGTGCATGAAGCGCTTCACGCCCTTGTTGCGACGCTGATCTGAAAACCGCTCAGGGTCTATCGGACGAGATCGCCGGACACAGTTGTTTCGTTTTCAGGGCTCGGCATAGAAAACCCATCACGACCGGGCGGCGGCCCGAAGCGGTTGGCGCCGCTGTCGCCTTTGGCAAAATGCATCCAAGCCGTGACTATGATGACCGGCGCAATGTTCGCTGACATCACAGTGGCGAATGCGGGTGAATTCACGTTGAACACATCGGTGCCGAACACCGACATCACCGCCATCACGCTTAGGACGGACCAGACCAATAGTCCCAGGAAGGCGGCGCCGATCCACAACGTACCCAATCCCAGATCGTGCAGGCGTTTGCTGGCTGCGGCGAGCGCCAACCAGACAAAGACAACCTTCAAGGCGACGACAACGGGAGATTCAAGGCTCGCGCCCGCCTGCCATAGGCCAATTGCAAGGCAGATTTGAACCGCCAGCATGGCGCAAGCGATGACCAATAGCCCCTTGCGGTTGCAGCGGCCGCGCGGGTCAAACAGCATGGGGATCATGTCGAGGCGAAGCATGGCGCGGTATCCGGACTGGTGAGGAACCGCCGCATGTTGCCGGATCAGCCTTCAAGATCCGTTAGAATGATCGATCGAATGCCACCTAGTTTTGAGCGCCAGCCCGTTGTGAATGGGCGGGCTTGCGCCGTTGGCCGGTCCTAAGGACCGCGCCGCCGGTGGAGGAAAGCTGGCACACAGGCGCAGGCGGGGGCATCAGCGATGCCCGCCCCATTGTCAAAAGAACCCAATTTGTGCGGATCTATTCAAATTCCAGGATTACTTCATCGACAGCGAGGCTATCGCCAGCCTTGGCGTTGACCT
>CAYGRH010000489.1:0-1806 GCA_964352165.1 uncultured Hyphomicrobiaceae bacterium
TACGGGTGCGCGGAACAGACCGTCAGCCGCGCGCTGCCGCTCGTCTATGCCAACGCGCTGGCGACACGGGTCGGCATGGGACAGGACGAAGAAATCCGCAAGCGGGTGCAAGGTGCGGTGGACCGCGTGTTTGCCATGCAGGATGGATCGGGCGCGTTCGGTGCCTGGGGTCCGGCCTACACCGATCTGTGGTTGACAGCTTACGTCACCGACTTCCTGACACGGGCGAAGGAGACGGGATATGCCGTCAACCCGATCGGGTTCGGCCAGGCGCTCGACCGGTTGCAGAACTTCATCGCCTATGCCCAGGACTTCGAGAAGGGCGGCGAAGACAGGGCCTATGCGCTCTACGTTCTGGCGCGCAACGGACGGGCTCCGGCGGGCGAACTGCGCTACTACGCCGACACGCGGCTGAAGCGGTTCTCTAGCCCGCTTGCAAAGGCGCAAATCGGTGCGGCACTTGCCATGATCGGCGACAAGCCGCGCGCTGAAACGGTGTTTGCAGCGGCCATCTCTGACATGCGGACACCGCGGGAAGTCGTGGCACGCAGCGATTATGGTTCGTTGTTGCGCGATGGAGCGGCGGTCGTGACGCTGACAAGCGAAAGCGGCATGGCAAAGAGCGAAGCGCCAAAGCTGATCGACATCGTAGCCCAGGCCTTCCAATCGCAGGCCTACACATCCACGCAGGAACAGGCTTGGATGCTGCTGGCTGCGAACTCCCTGATGGACGGGGCAGGTGCTGCCCGGTTGAGCGTTGATGGCGTCAATCAGGACGGTGCTTTGATGAAGGCCATTTCTCCAGCCGAACTCGAAGGGCGCAGCATCGAGATTGCCAACACAGGAGATGCGGAGGTCGATGCCGTCATCTCCGTCGTAGGGGCTGCCCTGACGCCGGAGCCTGCCGTATCGAAGGGCTTTGCAATTACCCGCAGCGCCTTCACGCTTGACGGCAAGGCGGTGGCTCTCGATAGCGCCACCGGCGGCATGTCGGAGATTGCTCAGAACCAGCGGCTGGTGATGGTCGTCAACGTGACGACGCAAAATGAAGGCGGCCGCGTGCTCGTCGTCGACAGGCTGCCAGCAGGTCTCGAAATCGAGAACCCGCGGCTTGTTGATGGCGGCGACATCAAAGCACTCGACTGGCTGAAGACCAACGAGCGGCCCGAGCATACGGAGTTCCGGGATGATCGTTTCGTGGCGGCATTCAACTTCTCCGGCGGCAACGGCGGGGGCATGAAGCCTGCAGGCACGACGATGACGATGGCCTACATCGTGCGCGCCGTGACACCGGGTTCGTATGTCCACCCCGCTGCCACGGTCGAAGATATGTACCGGGCCGAGCATCATGCGCGCACCGATACGGGCCGCCTTGTCGTCACCCCGGCTGAGTGAGGCAACGATGGACATTTCTGCGGGGCTGATCGGGACTACGAAAAATGGCCAGCCGGGGGGAGCGCTCCCTCCGGCTGGCCGGGCCAATTGCTGGCGGGTGGTGATGCGTATCGCTACGGCGGGGGCATTCGCCTTCATCGCCGTTGCGGCCGGAGCCTATGCCGCTGTCGAATACACCAAGGCGCAGATCGGTCCGCCGCCGCTGCTCGAAGCGCAAGACCTCTCCATTACCGTGCTTGATCGCAACGACAGGCTGCTGCGTCCGTTCACGACCAGCGATGGACGCTGGCGGCTGCCGGTCGGGCTTGACGATGTCGATCCGCGTTACGTCCAGATGCTGTTTGCCTTCGAGGACCGGCGCTTCTATCAGCACGGCGGTGTCGATCTGGCGGCGATTGCACGTGCCGGGAT
>CAYGRH010000490.1:0-1801 GCA_964352165.1 uncultured Hyphomicrobiaceae bacterium
TGGAGCAAGGCGAACCGCGGCGAATGCCGCGCGCCCGCGCAGGCGCAGCGAACGTAGTGAGCGGAACGCGCCGTGAGCGAGGTTATGTTGGGCCCAAACTCGGCAAGCCGTCGGTGCGGTCGCGCGCGGCGCAGGAGGGATAAACGGACGGGAGCCCCTAGCTCAGTAAGCAGAAACCGTCTTTCCGAGGCCGTCACGGCCGTAAATATCGCGGCGGAACTGGACCACGCCATCCTCGGTCGCCCAAGCGGTGATGTAGGTGAAGTAAAGCTTCACCGGCTTTTTCACCGAAACGTTCTTGGTGTCGCCTGAATTCTTGATGGCTTCGATCCGGTAGTTATCCCAGCCGTCCTGGCCGTTGAGAATCCAGGTGGCCAGCTGCTCGATGTTCTGCACGCGAATGCATCCCGAGCTTGCCGCACGGAAATTGCGTCCGAAAATATTATCGGACGGGGTGTCGTGCATGTAGACAGAATGCCCGTTGTGGAAGTTGATCTTCAAGAAGCCCATCGGGTTATCCTTGCCCGGCTTCTGCCGGTAGGACAGCGAATGGGGCTGACCGGAATTCCAGTTGACCTTCTTTGGATCGACCTTTCGGCCGCTGCCGTCGTAGGCGTCGATGCCATACTTCACCAGCACCGATTTGCCGGTCTTGTGCATGCGGCGGCCCTTGGGAATAAGGTCTTTTGAGATCACCGTGGGCGGAAGCCGCCAAGTGGGATTGAAGTTCAGTTCGTGGATGCGCGAGGTGAGGAGCGGCGTCTTGCGCTCGATCTTGCCGACGACCCCGGCATGGCGCGAAACGACACGGTCGTCTTCGACGGCCTCGATCTGTGCAGACGGGATGTTGACCGCAATGTAACGGCCCTTCGACGTCTTTCGGCTGTATTCGCGAAGCCTGCCGAGCCCCTTCTGCAACTGTTTGAGGCGCGTTTTAGAAGATACATTCAAGGCCGCGCGCGTGCGCTCATCGACCACTCCGGTGGGAGCCAGTCCGTTGGAGGCCTGGAAGCGCTTCACGCCCGTTTCCAGGTAATAATCATACGATTGCGGTGCCCAGGACTCGCTATCGTCAATATCTCCGGACAGAAACAGGCGGCGGCGCAGTTTGGCGATCGAGGGGCCATTGTCGCCAGGCCGCAGCTTAACGTCGGGGATTTCTTCCCAGCCGCCGGAAGACACGATTTTCTTGTATCGTTCAATGGCAAGTTTCGTCGCGGCGATGTTGGCGGGTGACAAAGTCGGGAAACCTGCGGGCGGGTTTGCTTCCCAGCGCCGGACGAACGTTTTGTCGTTGATATTGGAAGAGGGCGCCCCGCCGAACTGCATCCAGTCATTAGGGCCATAAGCCAGCGCGGGGGTTCCGACAGTTGCCATCGCGCCCAGGATCAGGGCCGCTGAGGCCTGAAACAAGCGGGTCAGTGTCATGGTCGGAGTGCGCTTTGCCAGCGAGCTTGCCACACGAATTCTCCCGAAAGACGTTCGCCATATGAATTGGTGGCCCCGAGCGGGGACCGAATCACGATCAGGGTGCGACATCGCTGCCGTCAGGGAAAGTCGATTCCAGGTCTGCGATCCGGGCTAGCTGGAAGGTGATGTCTCAGTGCAACAAAACGCAAAACGGAGAGTGTCCTGGGACACCCTCCGTTGGTTGCATCAGCTCTGAGGCCTTAATTTGGCAGAGCTCAAAGACGATAGCGGATCTGATCGGACCAGAAGCGCTCAAGACGCACCAGGGCCTTGTTGAGGCGGTTGAAGTCGTCCTGATTGACTTCGCCGACCGTCTCGATCGATCCAAGCT
>CAYGRH010000491.1:0-1786 GCA_964352165.1 uncultured Hyphomicrobiaceae bacterium
ATCCTTGATACTGGCGACGTTATCGCCCTTCCCGAGACAACCACCACTGCCGACATCAATGCGATGAACACCGCACTCGGCCGTTATTGACCCCGCCTTAATGGCCGTCATCGTGCCAGACCATCTATCTCGCCCCCTCCCGGATCGGGCCAACCCGCTGTTGATGGCGCAACACCGCCTTTGACAGGCGTGCTGCGACGCGCATACAGACTCAAACGAGCTTTCTCGACACGCTCGGAGCGTGTTCAACGGCAGGCCCGGCAAATGCTGCGGCAGCCCGATCGGAAGAAATGAACGCCATGATCTCCTGGCCGGCCGGAACCACCCCGACCGATGAATTTCTGGCCGCCGTCGAATACATCCGCGAGGGCAAGGGCCACCTGTTCGTGACCGGGCGCGCGGGCACCGGCAAATCGACGCTTCTTCGCGCGCTCCAGGACATCGTCAGCGACGAGATGGCAATTGTCGCGCCCACGGGGCTGGCAGCCGTCAACGTCGGCGGGCAGACGATACATTCGTTCTTCGGCCTGCCGCCACGCCTCATCCGCTCCGACGATATCAAGCGCAGCCGCAACGCCCGCGTCATGCGCCGCCTGAAACTGCTCGTCATCGATGAAGTCTCGATGGTGCGCTCCGACCTGATGTGGGCCATCGACCAATCGCTGAGGCTCAACCGTGGCCGCCCGCGCGAACCCTTCGGCGGCGTCCGGCTGATCCTGTTCGGCGATCTGCACCAGCTTCCCCCCGTTGTCCAGGACGCCGAAGTTGCCGTCCACCTTGAATCCGAACACGGCGGCCCGTTCTTTTTCTCCGTGTCCGCCCTGCAGGAAGGCGAAGGAACCGCGCTCGTTGAACTGAGCCACGTCTTCCGCCAGTCCGACGAAGGCCTCATCAGCCTCCTCAACCGCGTGCGCGACGGCGATGCGAGCGAAGAAGACTTGGAATTCCTCAACGAGCGCGTGAACCCCATCCGCACACTGGGCGAAGGCGACCCCTACGTTATCCTGACGCCCACCAACGCGGCCGCCCAGCGCATCAATGCGGCTTTCCTTGAAGCGCTGCCGGCTGAAAAGTTGACCTACGAGGCCAACGTCAACGGAGAGTTCAACCAGAACGCGCATCCTACCGACACCAACCTCGTGCTGAAGGCCGGGGCAAAGGTCATCCTGCTGCGCAATGATTCCGAGCGCCGCTGGGTCAACGGCACGATTGCCCGCGTGACACGCCTGACCGAAAACCAGATCTGGGTTGATGTCGCCGGAAAGGAATACGAGATCGAGCAGGTCGCCTGGGAGGCGCGCCGCTACGCCTTCGACCAGAACGAAGGAAAAATCGTCGAGACGGTAGTCGGGACATTCAAGCAATATCCTGTCCGGCTTGCATGGGCACTGACGATCCACAAATCGCAGGGCCTGACACTCGACCGGGTTTACATCGACCTGGGCCGGGGCACATTCGCCCACGGCCAAGCCTACGTGGCGCTGTCGCGCTGCCGCACCCTGGAAGGCCTCGCACTCGCCAGGCCCCTGAAGCCGAGCGACATCATGTTTGACCGGTCAGCCATGGGCTATCGTGACGTTTTCGAGACGATTGTCTGATTGGTGGAATAGGTGTATCCGCCTGCCCAGCAAAATCAAAAAACAACGACTGCATTTTAGTGCATTGGCCGATTTTCGCAGATTGTCTGCGAAATCTCCTGCGCAACGCCTTGTAAAGCAGGGTTTATTGCGATGCGTCAAAATGACCATCGCAATGCAACTAAAGCCATGTTGCGCTGCACAACGCC
>CAYGRH010000492.1:0-1778 GCA_964352165.1 uncultured Hyphomicrobiaceae bacterium
CAGCCTTGCCTTTGCCCGGCTTCCAGTGGTGTTCGATCGCAAAGCCTGCGGCTTTCAGGTTTTCGACCAGTTCCGCCTCTGTGAAGACGGCGACAAGCGGCACGAGGCCCACCAGGCGGCCTGCCGGGAGCGCCAGCCGGATGGGCAAAGCCATGTCGGCGATGCACGCGGTTGAAGAGATGAAAATTCCGCCAGGCTTGAGTAGTTGGTGAACCCGGGTCATCGCGGCCTTTGGGTCAGCCAGCAGATGCAGGATGCTCATGCCCATCACAGCATCGAACGAGGCTGCCGGTGCCTCCAGGTCGTCGAGGGTGCCGGTGGCGAAAGTGACGTTGCGGATATCGCCAGCGGGCAGCTTTGATTGGGCGATTTCGATCATGTTGGCTGAGAAGTCAGTCGCCAGGATGTGCTTCACGAAAGGCGCGTGGAGGAGTGCCGTCGAACCTGTGCCGCAGCCGAACTCCAGCACCTCCATGTCAGGCCGCAGATATTGCCGGGTGACCTCCAGCTTGCGCTCGTAAGCAGCCTGATCGGCAATCGGCGACTTGGCATACTTGGCAGCCGCCTTGTCCCAGAACCTGACTTCGCGCGGTGTCTTTAAGTTCATTGGAATGCCTGGGTTGATTACCGGATCCATTGCTGAGCGGTTTGCTTCAGGTGCCATGTTGTGGCTCGCAGCCAGCTTATAGAGGTGTGCCGTCATCTTCGGTCTCCGCAAGTTTGAGGGTTGCGACCGTCGTACGCCGTCTAATTTTGAATGTGAATTGACCTAATCTGCTTTGTATATATGCGTATGTGCATGGATTGGCGCTCGGTAAAGTTCGATTGGAACCGCGCTCGGGCCTTCCTCGTGACAGCGGAGGAAGGCTCGCTGTCGGCGGCTGCGCGCGCGTTGGGGCTCTCACAACCGACGCTCGGGCGGCAGGTGAGCGCGCTTGAGAGCGAACTTGGCGTGGCATTGTTCGAGCGCATTGGGCGCGACCTGGAACTGACGCCGAGCGGGCTGGAACTCGTCGAGCATGTCCGTGCCATGGGTGCTGCTGCCACGCGGGTATCGCTGACGGCCTCCGGCCAGTCGCAGGCGATAGAGGGCCGCGTTTGCGTTTCGGCATCGGAGGCCTTTGCAGCCTTCATCATGCCGGGCATCGCGGCGAAACTGCGCGCCCTTCATCCCGGCATCACGTTAGAAATCCTGGCATCGAACGCGCTGAGCGACCTGCGCCGGCGCGAGGCCGATATCGCGATCCGCAATGCTCCGCCGACCGATCCGGAACTGATCGCCAAAAAGCTGCGCGATGCAACCGCACATCATTATGCCGCCACGAGCTATCTTGAGGCGACCGGCCCGATTGAGACGCCAGAGGAACTGGCGCGGGCGGACTTCATCGGCTTTGAAGAAAACGAGGAGTATCTGGCCGGGCTGAAGCAGATGGGGGTTGCGCTGACGCCTGCCAACTTCCCCATTCGGACAGCGAGCCATCTCGTTCACTGGGAGCTCGTGCGGCAGGGGCTCGGGATCGGCGTGATGGTCTCTGAGGTGGGCGATGCCGATCCGCTCGTGCGCCGCGCCGCGCCGTGGCTTGCTCCGTTCACGTTCCCCGTCTGGCTTGTCGCCCACCGCGAAGTCCGCACCAGCCGCCGCGTGCGGCTCGTGTTCGATCTCATCGCGCGGGAGTTGGGTGGGAAGTGAGGGGGGGAGTCCGATCTGCGACCGCTATGCCCGAGCAGCAGACGAGCCATGTACAGCGACAAGCGCCACTATCGGAAGTAATCGCGTG
>CAYGRH010000493.1:0-1761 GCA_964352165.1 uncultured Hyphomicrobiaceae bacterium
GACCGATGAGCGAGACCATGAGCACAATCACCAATACGTTCTGGCCGATGGTCGTCGAGCAGACCAACCGGGGTGAGCGCGGATACGACCTCCCCTCGCGGCTTCTGAAAGAGCGCATCATCTTCGTGACCGGACCGATTGAAGACCACATGGCGGCTTCGATCTGCATGCAGTTGCTGTACTGCGAGTCAGAAAACCCATCCAAAGAAATCGCCATGTATATCAATTCGCCCGGTGGCGTCGTTACAGCCGGCATGGCGATCTACGACACGATGCAGTTCATCAAACCGCCGGTTGCCACCTTGTGCATCGGTCAGGCCGCATCGATGGGCTCGCTCCTGTTGTGTGCCGGAGCAAAAGGCATGCGTTACGCGCTGCCTAACGCCCGCATCATGGTCCACCAGCCATCCGGTGGGTATCAGGGCCAGGCCTCGGATATCGAGCGCCACGCCGAAGACATCATCAAGATGAAGCGCCGTTTGAATGAAACCTATGTTCACCATACCGGCCAGCCCTACGAAACCATCGAACGGACGCTGGACCGTGACCACTTCATGAATTCCGAACAGGCCCTCGAATTTGGCTTGATCGACAAAGTTCTGACCAGCCGGGATCAGGCCGAAGAGCTTGCACCGGACAAACCCGGCAAAAAAGACTGAGGTGCGCAAGGCGTGGGGGAGCTTCCAACAAGGTTTCCCCCTGATTGAGCGACTGCAAATCGTCAATTGTCCCAGCGATTCCAGTCGGTAATCAGGCGCTAGGAGCCCCAACACCGGTCTACATTTGGCGACTCTGGGATGAAGCGCCGGCAAATCTCTATTCGCCGGCCAGAATCTGAGCGCCTCGCGGCCCGGTATTTGCAGAATCCGCTACAGGTGGCGCGTTGATCCGCATAGCTGCGGCAAAACCGCTGCAAAATGGCCCAATGAGCCTGAAATTGAACATAGGACGCCTGCGGAGCACACGAAATTGTACTGTTTGGTCAATTCTCTACGATCGCGGCCTTGTACAACTCGTAGAGTTCCTAAATATGTCACATAATGTGGCTAACTGAGCTCTCGTGCGTTTTGATGCAGGGACGAACTGTTAATCCATTCTTGATCTGGCGGACGCTAGCGTGCTCTGATCGATGTAATGGATTCATTTCCCGGCCTTTAGCAGGTGCTATCGGGAATGCCTCGAGTGAGGCACCGAACAAGGATCGGTTTGGAGCCACCGCCTGCCAGTGCACAATGCGTTCTTCGACCAAGGGTGAGACAACGAATGCCGAATGAAAAGAACACCCTGTATTGCTCCTTTTGCGGGAAAAGCCAGCACGAGGTCCGCAAGCTGATTGCAGGTCCGACCGTATTCATCTGCGATGAATGCGTTGAGCTGTGCATGGACATCATCAGGGAAGAAAACAAAAACACCCTGGTGAAGTCGCGCGACGGTGTCCCAACCCCGCAGGAAATCTGCGCGGTTCTCGACTCCTACGTGATCGGGCAGTTTCACGCCAAGCGGGTGCTCTCCGTCGCCGTTCACAACCACTACAAGCGGTTGAACCACGCAGCCAAGAACAACGACGTCGAACTGGCCAAATCAAACATCCTGCTCGTCGGCCCGACCGGCTGCGGCAAGACGCTGCTGGCCCAGACGCTGGCGCGCATTCTCGACGTGCCGTTCACGATGGCTGATGCCACGACGCTGACCGAAGCCGGTTACGTCGGTGAGGACGTCGAAAACATCATTCTGAAGCTCCTGCAGAACGCCGACTACAAC
>CAYGRH010000494.1:0-1740 GCA_964352165.1 uncultured Hyphomicrobiaceae bacterium
GAATCGGCAGCGAAAATCAGAGCTCCGATCGTTCCGCGTCCTGTCGCGCGGAACGCGAATCGGCAGCGAAAATCAGAGAGTATTCAGAGGGACCTTGAGGAAGCGCTTGCCGCTCTCGTCAGGCTCCGGCAGGTGCCCGGCCTTGATGTTCACCTGCAGCGAGGGAACGATCAGCCGCGGCATGCCAAGCGTGGCATCGCGCGCCTGCCGCATCTCGACGAACTCGTCCTCGGTGATGCCATCGCGAGCGTGAATGTTGTGCGCACGCTCCTCGGCCACCGTTGTTTCCCAGCGAATGTCGCGGCCGTTGGGGCCGTAGTCGTGGCACATGAATAGCCGCATCTCATCGGGCAGCGTCAAAAGCTTCTTGATCGAGCCGAACAACACGCGCGCATCGCCGCCGGGAAAGTCCGCCCGCGCCGTCCCGCCATCGGGCAAGAACAATGTGTCGCCGACGAAAGCTGCGTTTCCGATAACATGCGTCGTGCAGGCGGGAGTATGGCCCGGCGTGTGAATGACGAAAGCGTCCATTCCACCGATCTTGTAGGAATCCCCGTCCTTGAACAGCCGGTCGAACTGGCTGCCGTCGCGCTCGAATTCGGTGCCTTCGTTGAAGACCTTGCCGAACACGTTCTGCACGATGGTGATGTGCTCGCCGATCCCGATTTTCCCGCCGAGTTTCTGCTGCAGGTAGGGTGCCGCAGACAGGTGATCGGCATGCGCGTGCGTCTCGATAATCCATGCAACTTCGAGATTTTGCGCGCGAACGTAATCGACGATCCGGTCGGCCGATTGATAGCTCAGACGCCCGGCGGCATAGTCGATGTCGAGCACGGAATCGATAATGGCGCAGGTCTTGGAACCCGGATCTTTCACCACGTAGCTAATGGTGTTCGTGTCGGGATCGAAGAACGCTTCGACGTGGGGTTTCACAGCCAAATCTACGGGGTAGGTCATATGGTGTCCTCCTGAAGGAAGGGTCAGGGATGCGTTGACGGTGCTGGCGGTTCAACGCCGCGCGCTTTCGCCGTTGCGTGTGATTGGGCAAACCGGGCAACCAGAAGTCCGCCGATCAGCCCCGCAAAAAAGATGAGTGGTTCCAGTCTGCCGATCGCCAGGACTGGAACAAGTCCGCCCGGACAAAAGCCGGATAGCCCCCAGCCAATCCCGAACACGGCTGAACCGCCGATCAGCTTGGCGTCGATGATTTTACTCATCGGCAGGTGAAACGTCTCAGCCAGTAGGGGTTGCTTCAAACCGAGGACGAGTTTGTAGCCGACTGCAGTGACGACGACCGCCGAGGCCATGACGAAGGCGAGGCTTGGATCCCATGTGCCCGCGACATCGAAGAAATTGAGCACCTTCGCCGGATTGCTCATTCCCGAAAGCAGAATACCAACGCCGAAAATGATGCCGACGATCCCGGCAGCAAGGACCTGCATCGCTCAGCCTCCGACAACGTGACGAACGATGAAGACTGTCGCACCGGTGGTGACCATGAACGTTGCGACAGCCGCAAGTGAGCGGATCGAAACGCGCGCCAGCCCGCAAACACCATGCCCGCTGGTGCAGCCCGAACCGTAACTCACACCGATGCCGACGATGACGCCGCCAGCAATCAGCGCAGGCCAGGAAGCGGGCGATTGAAAATCGATAGGCCCGCCGATAGCGACGCCGTAGGCAAGAGGCGCGGCAACCATTCCGGCAAGAAACGCAAGCCGCCACGAATTGGCTTTGATC
>CAYGRH010000495.1:0-1717 GCA_964352165.1 uncultured Hyphomicrobiaceae bacterium
GTCTTCACCAACGTCAACAACCCGCGCGCCGAGATCGAGCGCAAGACCGAATTCCGCCGCACGGTAGTCAAACGCGGCGCGTCCATAGGCGCCAATGCCACAATTATCTGCGGGCACAACCTTGGCGAATATAGCTTCATCGCGGCCGGCGCCGTCGTGACCGGAGACGTCCCGGCCTATGCGCTGATGGCGGGCGTCCCTGCCAAACGCATTGGCTGGATGAGCCGTGCAGGCTGCAAGCTTGACGCCGATCTGATCTGCCCCGAGACGAAAGAACGCTACAGGGAGACCGACGATGGCCGCCTCGAACCCGCCTGACGTACCGCACGCGCCCATCGCCCTGATCGACCTCAAGGCGCAGCAGGACCGCATCCGTCCGCAGCTCGATGCAGCCATCGCCTCCGTACTCGATAGCGGCGCCTACATCATGGGCCCGCAGGTCGCAGCCTTCGAAAAGGACATGTCGAACTTCTGCGGTGCAAAGCACGCGATCTCGTGTTCGAGCGGCACCGATGCGCTGTTGATGGTGCTCATGGCCCACGGTATCGGACCGGGCGATGCCGTCATCTGCCCAGGCTTCACCTATACCGCCACACCGGAAGTCATCGCCCTGCTCGGTGCAACGGGCGTGTTCGTCGACGTTCACGAAGACACATTCAATATCAACCCCGAGTTCCTCGAAGACGCCGTGTCCTCAGCAGAAGCGCACGGCCTCAAAGTCAAGGCCATCATCACGGTGGACCTGTTTGGCCAGCCTGCCGACTACGCCGCCATCATGCCGTTTGCCGAAAAGCACGGCTTGTTTGTCCTGGCCGATGCCGCCCAATCCTTCGGCGCAGCGTCGGGCGGCCGCCAGGTCGGACAGTTCGGCCACGCGACCGCGACAAGCTTCTTCCCGGCAAAGCCGCTGGGCTGCTATGGCGACGGCGGCGCGGTTCTGACCGACGACGATGCACTCGCCGATGTGATCCGCAGCATCCGGCTACATGGCAAGGGCGCCGACAAGTACGACGTTGTGCGCGTCGGCATTAACGGCCGCCTCGATACGCTTCAGGCGGCCATCCTGATCGAGAAGCTCAAGATTTTCGCCGACGAGATTGCCAGTCGCAACTCAGTTGCACAGCGCTATTCTGCAGCCTTCGACGGCAGATTACCCGTTCCCATTATATTAGATGGCAACACCAGCGTGTGGGCTCAATATACCTTGCGTCTTCCCGCTGCCTCCCGTGACAATATAGCAAAGAAACTACGCGAGAAAGGCATCCCGACCGCAGTCTATTACCCGCGGCCTTTGAATCACCAGCCAGCCTATGCATCCCATATCGTACCCAAACGAGCCCTGATCATCGCCGAGCGCCTGAGTACGCAGGTCCTGAGCCTCCCTATGCACCCATATCTAAGCCAAGAACAACAGGATTTCATCATCGAAGGCCTATTGGAAACCATGGCATCAGAATCGCCCCCGCATGAACCTGCGCCTTGACCTCCTAATCCTGACCCCTGCCCCCCTAATCCATAGCCAAGCCCTACCGTTGCTTTTTTTTTGGTCAAGAGAACAGAGCAGGCAGCACCACCAGCCTACACCGACCGCCATTTTACCGATAACAAGCCGAACCAACCGAATTTGCAAGAATGGTAGCGACAAGCACAAAGCGGCCCAACCGGAATTATACCCATGGAAAATAAAAACACATCATTGCAAGGATTTTTTATAGCC
>CAYGRH010000496.1:0-1707 GCA_964352165.1 uncultured Hyphomicrobiaceae bacterium
GCTCTGCTCCGCGTCGCGATCACCACAGACCAGCGGCGGGGCAGCGTCTTTGCACCCATCCACTGGACCGACCGCTATGCAAGCTGCGCGCGAATTGACAGTTTGATCGGTTCACACACCGACCCGCACTCGGGACAGCCCGAGTCGAAATACACGCCTGTGAATGTTAAACCCTTCGAGGCCTCCTGGTACGGTTTCGCCGTGACGTCGGATGCCGTGATCATGCCCGCCGTGGACTATCACGCATTGGCTGTGGCCAAATTCGGACAGCGCCTGGAGCTCGCTGGTAAGAAACCGCCCGCTGACTGGGATCATTTTGCTAGCGCCATGTTCGATGGTGGAGCCAAGGACGACGAGATCCTGACCTACCGCGATGTCCGCACGGGCAGCTACCGCTTCGCCAGCCTGCGCGAAGGCCGCCTCGTCTTTGCGCTTTTCGTTGCAGCCCAACCCGTTGCCGTCTCGCGCGCATGGGCTGCAAACCAGCTCGGGCAAAAGCTGGAGATTGGCGACAGACTTCGCCTGCTGGCCGGCCGCCCTGCAGCGGATGCCCCCGATAAAGGAGCCATTGTCTGTGCCTGTTTCGAAGTCGGCGCCAACGAAATTAAGAGCGCAATCGCGACCCAGGAGTGTCGGACTACAGATGCCGTGGGCGCGTGCGTGAAAGCAGGAACGAACTGCGGCTCATGCCGCGCTGAGATTGCAAGGATGATCGATGCTTACGGTGTCAAGAAAGCCAGTTGAGACGTCGCCGCCTCGCATGCAAGCCTTAGCCAAGCTGCCGGTCTTCCTGGATCTTGAAGGCAAGCGCGCCGTTGTTGCTGGTGGGACGGCGGCCGCTGCATGGAAAGCCGAGTTGCTGGCGGCCGCAGGCGCAAACGTCCATGTTTATGCAACGCAACTCGACGGCGAAATGGCCGCCTTGATCGAACGAGGTGCGGCCTCCGGAACTCTGACCCATCACGCGACATCTTGGGGCACAGTTATCTTTGCGGGTGCCGCAATCGCAGTAGCCGACGCGAACACCGAGGCGCAGGCCCAAGCGTTTTATTGCGCCGCCGTCGCAGCCGGCATTCCCGTGAACGTCATTGATAAGCCGGCCTATTGCCAGTTCCAATTCGGCTCCATCGTCAACCGTTCGCCTGTTGTCATTTCGATTTCCACCGACGGCGCAGCACCTGTCCTCGGCCAGGCGATCCGCCGCAAGATCGAAACTCTGTTGCCAGCCTCGCTTGCCGCGTGGGGCAAGCGTGCCAGGGAGATCTGCGACGAAGTGAATGCGCGTCTCACACCGGGCATGCAACGACGCACATTCTGGGAACGGTTTTCGGATCGCGCCTTCGGCAATGCTGCTGAAGCAGGCAACGTTGGCTCATGCCTGGATTTGATTTCAGACGTATCCGGGGGTGCAGAAGTTTCCAATGGTAGGGTCACTCTCGTTGGCGCAGGACCGGGAGATGCCGAGCTTCTGACACTGAAGGCCGTGCGCGCGTTGCAGGCCGCGGACGTCATTTTGTTTGACGATCTCGTGTCCGATGAAGTGCTTGATCTTGCCCGCCGTGAAGCAAAGCGGATGATGGTGGGAAAGCGCGGTGGTCGCGACAGTTGCCGGCAAGTTGAAATCAACGACCTGATGATCAAGCTCGCCCGCCAAGGCAAGCACGTCGTGCGGTTGAAGTCGGGCGACCCCATGGTTTTTGGTCGCGC
>CAYGRH010000497.1:0-1688 GCA_964352165.1 uncultured Hyphomicrobiaceae bacterium
AGCGTTCGAGCCAGAACTCAGCGTCCATTGTGTGATGCCTTCCCGTAAGGTGGGCCGATCAGCTCCGGTAATCAGCATTGATTGACACATATCCGTGGGTCAGATCACACGTCCACACGGTTGCCTTTCCGGTGCCAATTCCGACGTCGGCGCGAATTTCGATCTCAGCGTTCTTCATGTAGTCGGCTGCCGTGTCTTCGTCGTAGTCGGCTGCGCGTTCGCCCTGGTTTGCAAGCATATGCGGGCCGAACCAGATCGTCAGCTTGTCGCGATCGGCCCGTTCGCCTGCCTTGCCGACAGCCATGACGATGCGACCCCAGTTCGGGTCTTCTCCGGCAATTGCGGTTTTGACGATGGGCGAATTTGCGATGGCAAATGCGATGCGGCGGGCCGCGCCATCGTTCTCCGCTCCGGTTATCGAAATGGTGACGTGTTTCGACAATCCTTCGCCGTCCTTGACGATCATCTGCGCGAGGTCGTGCATGACGGTATCGAGCGCAACCCGGAAGGCTGTGTAGCGCGGATCGCCAAGGTCGAGGATCGGGGCAATTCCGCGCTCGCTCGCCTTGCCGGTTGCGAACACGAGTGCGGTATCGCTGGTCGAGGTATCGCCGTCGACGGTGATGCAATTGAACGTCATGTCGGCTGCATCGCGGACGGCCTCGCGCAACAGCGGTTCAGCGATTTCCAGATCGGTGAACAAGAACGCCAACATGGTCGCCATGTCGGGCGCAATCATGCCCGCGCCTTTTGCAAAGCCTGCAAGCTCCGCGGTCTTGCCGTCTTCCATCGCGATCGTGGTGTGCGCCAGCTTGGGATAGGTGTCGGTGGTCATGATTGCGCGCGCGGCATCGTGCCAGCCGTCTGGTTTGGCCTGCGATGCCATCGAGGACAGGAGGCCGGTGAACTTGGAAGCGTCCATGGGCTCGCCGATGACGCCGGTCGATGCGAGATAGATTTCGCTGGTTTCGCATCCTGCAGCTTCGGCAGCGGCTTTAGCTGTCATCTCGACGGCCTCAACGCCACGCTTGCCGGTAAAGGCGTTGGCGTTGCCGGAGTTGACGACGAGGGCGCGAGCGCGAGCGTGCGTGAGTTGGCTAACGCACCATTCGACGGGCGCCGAGCGCGTTTTTGACTGTGTGACGACGCCTGCGACTGTCGTGCCGGGGGCCATCAATGTGAGCAGCACATCGGTTCGTCCAGAATAGCGGATGCCGGCCTGGGCGGTGGCGAAGCGTACGCCGTCGATCGGGGGCACTTCGGGCAGCGATGCGGGAGCGAATGGTGAGGTCGGGGCGGGCTTGCCCATCGCGTTGGTCTCCGAAATGCTTGAACGGATTGCCGGGTCTTGAAGATGGCGCCAGAAAGCAGATCGGGCCGCTTGCTGCAAGCGGCCCGATGGAGACGTGTTCAGTGACGCGCGTTGGGCGCTATCAGGGCTTGGCGGCCTCGCCTTTTGGGGCGTCTTCGGGCTGGGCCTTTTCCTGCTGAGCCTTTTCCTGCTGATCCTGAAGCTTCTTGATCTGTTCTTCGAGCACCTTGCGCTGGTCTGCTGCCTGCTGCTCCTGTTCGACGACCTGCTTCTTGATGTCGGCGTCGACGTAATCGATCTTGGCCTGGGCCCGCATGGCGTCCGCCTCGCTCTGGGCCTTGCGCAGGATCATCGAGTTCAGGATGCGTTCCTTGAC
>CAYGRH010000498.1:0-1686 GCA_964352165.1 uncultured Hyphomicrobiaceae bacterium
GCGCTGCAAGCCCCGCATCGGTCGCGGCCACGACGCCTTCGCCAAACGGCGTTGCATGAAAACCGTATGCTATGCCTAGCCCCTTGCAGCCGCTTTTGTAGACTCCAGGTGCCATCGCTTCATGGCTGATGAATAGATCGTGCAACCGCCCCGAACCCGACAACCCCGCTCCATGTGCCGCAGCCATCACGCTTTGCGAATTGCGCAGCAAACCGCGAGCATGATCGAGCGATAACGCACCGACGAATTCCTTCGGCGACAACCCGCACCATCGCTTGAAAAGTTTCTGACAGTGCGTTGGCGACAGACCGAGCTCCGCTGCAAGCTCGTCAAGATCGGGATGCCGGTCCCACTCGCGCGACAAGAACTCAATCGCGCGCCTGATGAGGGCGTAGTCACGCGGACCATCGCTTACAATCACAGAACCGCTATCGTCCTTGATGACCTTGTCCACGCCCCCTGCCCGCATTGACCGCTCACTGTCTTGAACCCGCATGGTCGCGCTCTCGATATTTACAATCGAACCGCTTTAACCCGCTGAGCCGGACTCGGCGACCCGATTCCTGCAAGCTCTGACAAGCAGGGCCTACTTGGCCTTCGGCTTGCCAATAGTGGCAATCAGGTTGGCGCGGACCAAGTCGTGCACGAACTCAAGCTTCTTATGGGCGGTTGCAGAAATCACGAACGGATAAAAATCCGAATGTCCCATGCCGCGGTTGAGCATGTTGAGTGCAATCGTCAACGGCACCCAACGGTCGCGCAGGGAATCATAGGTTCCTTCGCGATAGATGTCGTAACGCTTGAATGGCCAGATCGAACCGAATTTCAATCCAGAAGACCGCGGCTCAATCCCGCCGTTCTCAGCCGTCTCGACTGCGTCGACCATGTGGATGTAATGCGCCCAAGTCTCCGCCCAGTCTTCCCACGGATGCGCACTGGCATAAGCTGAAACATGGCGCACTTGCCAGTCGCCCGGCGCGCCGTTTGCGTGATGCTGCGACAGCGCCTGCACGTAGTCTTTACGCTCGTCGCCAAACATGGCCCGAAACGCTTCGAGCCGATCTCCGCCTTCGACCAGAACATTCCAATAAAAATGCCCGCTTTCATGGCGCAGATGGCCAAGCAGCGATCGATACGGTTCATCGAATTGCTGCCGCTGGCGCTCACGCTCCACCGCGTCGGCTTCAAGAATATCGATTGTGATGACGCCATCCAGATGCCCGGTGACGGCGTGCTGCACGAAATCGAAAGTGAGCCGGCCCTTGCCCGCCGCAGTCGCATCGACCGGCAAGCCGAATCGGAAAATCGAATAGATCAACCGCTTCTTGGCGCGCTCCAGATCCTGCCAAGCCTGCACGTTCTCAGGCGAACTCAGGTCCGGGACGGTGCCATTCAACTCGCATGCCTTGCAGTAGGTCGCCGGTCCACCGTCCGGTATTAGCCAATTGCAGGCATCGTGCGCCGCGTTGGCGCAATAGCGATAGGATTTGCCACCCGAATTTTTTACCCCGCGATAAAGACCCGCCGTCGCCTCATCTAACGCAAGCGCCCGCATGACCAGCGCCTGATCGTCGAAGCCGAGCGCCGAGTGGCACTTCACACAGGTTACGTTGCCGAAATAGACCTTGTTGCCGCAGTTATCACATTCAAACCGTTTCATGCAGAAGCTCCAGCGCCAACGCGCTT
>CAYGRH010000499.1:0-1230 GCA_964352165.1 uncultured Hyphomicrobiaceae bacterium
CGTGACGTTCGATGCGGACCTGCGAGGATTGACTGAGGTGACCGCCAGGGAGCTGCAGGCAATCTTCGACACGCGAAAAACGCCACCGCCGACGCACTTGAAACAGCGCTGCCGCGCCTGTTCGCTCGTTGAGGTGTGCCGGCCGCAGGCGGTCTTAAAGCCGGCGGCAGCCTGGCGCAAGCGCATGGTGGCATCGATCCTGGCGGACGTTCCATGAGGAAGCTGCTCAATACGATCTACATTACGACCGAAGGCGCATCTCTGCGCAAGGACGGCGAGAACCTCGTTGCCTCGATCGAGGACCAAGAGCGCGCGCGTGTGCCGCTCCACATGCTCGCCTCCGTCGTTGTTTTCGGCGGCATCTTTGTTTCGCCGGCCCTCATTGGGGCATGTGCGGCAGCAGGTATCACGATCGTCTTGCTCGATCGCAATGGGCGGTTCGCGGCCCGGGTCGAGGGACCGGTCGCCGGCAACGTGCTGCTGCGGCGTGCACAATACCGGGCTTCAGACACGCCTGACGAAATCGTCCGGTCAATCGTGATGGCAAAGGTGGCCAACCAACGCTCCGTCCTGATGCGGGGCTTGCGCGACTATGGCGACACGATGGATGAAAGCAAGCGCACAAGCATCGCCGAAGCGGTGACGCGGCTGGCGCATATCATTCGTCGCGTGGAGCTCCAAGATTCGACAAGCGATATGATGCGTGGGTCCGAGGGCGAAGCCGCCAGCCTATATTTCTCGGTGTTCGATCACCTCATTCGCGTCGGCGAGACCGAAATGCGGTGGCGGGGCCGTTCCCGCCGCCCGCCGCTAGATCCCGTCAACGCATTGCTATCATTCTTCTACACGTTGCTTACGCACGACTGCCGCAGTGCCTGTGAAAGTGTGGGCCTTGATCCAGCCGTCGGCTTCCTGCACCGGGACAGGCCGGGGCGCCCAAGTCTCGCGCTTGACCTGATGGAGGAACTCCGCCCGGTTCTGGCCGACCGCCTTGCACTATCCCTGATCAATCGGCGCCAGCTTGCGTCTAACGACTTTGAGTTGCGCGATGGGGGAGCGGTACTGTTGAAGGATGAAGGCCGCAAGACCGCGTTGACGGCTTGGCAGGAACGCAAGAAGGATGAACGCACCCATCCCTTTCTCGATGAAAAGATTCCGCTCGGCTTGATAGCCTTTGCACAGGCGCAGATGCTGGCACAGGCATAGACGGCCCAGGCGCGGGCGGCGCAG
>CAYGRH010000499.1:1240-1648 GCA_964352165.1 uncultured Hyphomicrobiaceae bacterium
CCACTTGCGCGGCGATCTCGATGCCTACCCCCCATGGTTCTGGAAATAGGTGACCGATGCTGGTGCTGGTGACATACGATGTGAACGTTTCCGGGGACGGTGGAGCCAGGCGTCTGCGCCAGGTTTCAAAGGCGTGCCGCGACTACGGTCAGCGGGTCCAATATTCGGTCTTCGAGATCGAGGTTGAGCCGGCGCAGTGGGTGCGCCTGAAAGCACGTCTGGAAGCGATCATCGATGCTGGCGTGGATAGCCTTCGCTATTATCACCTGGGCGCGAACTGGGAACGCAAGGTCGAGCATGTGGGTGCCAAACCATCGGTCGATTTGAATGGGCCGCTGATCGTGTAGCGGCCTCTTGGCTGGACCCCGGTTGGCTCCGGCCAAAGGTCCGCGCGAACCCCATGCGTGT
>CAYGRH010000500.1:0-1639 GCA_964352165.1 uncultured Hyphomicrobiaceae bacterium
AACCCGCTTCGACGACACCGCGCGGCCATCACGAACAATTTCGCCTTCGCCCGTGTAGGTTCCCGCAGCCCAGCGCACAGCCTTCAGCCGCTTGCCCGCATAAGCGATCCAAATGGCCTTCGCCCTTTCCACCGGCTCGCCTTCGTTGCTCACCGAAAAACCGTCAGGTCCCGTGACACGCAGACGAATTCGGTCCCCCATTTCAAGGTTCATCGCGCGCACAAGAAAAATCAACGCCCCGCTATCAGGCTTAGGCGGCTCAAACTCATGATCGCGTTCGAGGTCCGCCGAACCTAGCGTGCGGCCGGCAAATCCCGCGCCCAAAATAACACCCGTGCGGTAGACCAGTTGCGCCGAGGCATCGTCATCCCACAACGACGATTGAACAAGCTGGCCACCATTGCGCGCCTGCGCATCGCATCGCGCTCCGCCGTTTGCACCAACGCCAACTGCCGCCCCAAGAAACGGATCGACGGTGTGTCCATCCTTGCGGACCTCAAAATGCAGATGTG
Source organism: uncultured Hyphomicrobiaceae bacterium (assembly GCA_964352165.1). Taxonomy (GTDB): domain Bacteria; phylum Pseudomonadota; class Alphaproteobacteria; order Rhizobiales; family Hyphomicrobiaceae; genus CAYGRH01. The sequence continues at coordinate 513 of CAYGRH010000500.1, forward strand.
CGAAATCAGCCTTACCCGAATAGCCGACGGAACCAAGCCGCTCTCCAGCCCGAACAGTTTGACCCTTACGCACCAGAACACTGCCCTGCTTCAAATGACAGTACTGCGTCTCCCATCCGCCGCCGTGATCGATCACCAACCCATTGCCGCATTCGCGACCCTTCAAAGATTGCGGAAGCTCACCCGAACGCGCACCGGCGTCCCGCAACAAGGCATCGCTCATTCCATCGCGCATCCCGCGCACGGTCCCCGCTGCTGCCGCCAGAACCGACACGCCGACGCCGGCCGTCGACTCATTGGACAGCACGCGAAAATCAGTTCCCTTGTGGCCATCGTAGGTTGCGAGCCCGCAGGCGAAATCACCGACACCTTCGCCCGCAATCAAATCGACATGCGATTGCAGGAAACACGTCGCACCGATCTCACAATCCACCGGCAGAGAGAATCTCAGCGTCGGCGCAGTGATGCCCGCTCGATCGGCCGCCGAAACGAAACCGGCCGCAGCGACAAGCACTGCGGCCGTTAGGATCGTGATGCCGGCCTGTCGCACTTCACCGGCCGGTTTTGCTTTAGTGGCTCGCAGCAATCCTTGTCTCCAGTACTGCCGCCCGCCTAATGCTTACGGCTTGATGTAGGTGTAGCCCTTCGCCTGCAGGTAGGCCAATTCGGCGACACCCGAGGGCACGATGTCTTCCTTGAAGACTTCGAACAGATCCTTGTCGGGATCGATTTTGCGGCCCTTCAGCGTATTGCTGCACACGTTGAAGGCAACGTTCTGGGTTTTCAAGTTCGTTACATTGCCCTGAAGCTTGAGATCTTTCTGCGCGTCCGCCAGCAGGCCCAGGCCGTTTCCATGCATCACGACCTTGACGTCGATGTTGTCTTTGCCGACTGCGTTGATGTGGTTTTGAATGTTGCGCAGGGCTCCGTAGTATTTCTTGCTGCCTTCCCCACCATCATAGTTGATGTGATAGACAACCTTTTGCTTGCCGTACCGGCCTTCTTCAGCCTGAGCTGGAGCCGAAATCTGCAGCCCCGCAAACAGCAGTGCCGCCGCGCCGAACACTGCGCCAAGAATTGCTTTTTTCATGACCCGAAATCCTCTGTTTGACTGCCCCATCGCACGC
>CAYGRH010000501.1:0-1628 GCA_964352165.1 uncultured Hyphomicrobiaceae bacterium
TTCTGACCGTTCGAAAACATCGGGACGGAGAGCAGCCGCACATCGGCAATAGAGCGCTTGGTGGTGGCGACCAACGAGGGCATGTCGCGCTTCGTTCCGATTTGCATCTTGTTTGCGAGGAGCGCGTTGACCATCGGCGGCCCCGTCAGGTGGGCCTCGAAATTGACGGTGCTGCCGGGCGGGAGGTGTTTTTTCCAGAGCCCCTTGTTCTTGATGATCACGCCGTTCCAGCCGCCCGTCCAATACGGATGGTAGCCATACGTGATTTCAACGGGATCTGCGGCAATTGCGGGCTGCAAAGGCATCCCAAGTGCGACGAGGGCCAACAGCGCCAGCCGCGCGCCTGATCTAGCCATAACGAGTTCCTCCCGGTTAAAGGACCGCTGGCTTTTATTATTTGCGCAAGTGTGTAGCCAGGGTCCGGCGCTCTTGTTCTACGCCTTGTCGGACCGGTTTGCGACGGGCAGTCCCTTGCGCTTGCCATTCGATCACACTATTGATGATCTTAAATTATGAGACAAATGTCTGTAAAGTGGGAAACTGAAGAAAAGTGCACATCGAAAGGCTGATCAACGTTCTCGAAACCGTCGCGGTGGCAGGCCGGCCTGTCTCTGCGAGTGAACTGCAACTGGCCACGGGCTTGCCGCGTCCGACTTGTTACCGGTTGCTGCAGACTCTCGCGGAACACCGGCTCCTCGATGAACCGGGGAAGGCGTCACGGTACGTGATTGGCGAGCGCCTCGTCCGCATCGCTCTATTGGGGCAATCAGACATAGACGTCTGCAAGGCCACTGCGCCGACTTTGAAGGCCGCCGCGATCGAACTTGGGGAAGCCGTTTTCTTGTCGCGGTTCCGGGCGCAAAGCGTCGAAATCATCCACGTGGAAACGCCGGCCGACCCGACAAGGTCGTTTGTGCATCCTGGGCTTGGGGATCGGCCGATGCACGCTTGTTCGTGCTCCAAGGCGATTGCTGCATTCGCGGAAGAATCGTTTCGTGACGAAATCCTATGTGGGCAGATGCGAGCCTATACCGCGCACACGAAGACATCAAAAAAAGCCGTAGACCGAGAATTCGAGGAGATCCGCAAGCGGGGATACGCCGAATGTGTTGAGGAGCTTGAGATTGGTGTTTCGAGTGTTGCTGTACCCATTCGCATTGGTAATATCGGCGTAACCTTCAGCATTGGAGCAACAGGGCCGATCCGCCGGTTCAATGCGACGCACCGTAAGAAGGTCGGCAAACACCTGATTGAAACCTCTGCGAAAGTTGCGGCAGCAATCCGGCTTCACAATAGCCGCCAGTTGGCGTGATCCCTGGCAGCTTTATTTGAACCGAGAAGGAGCACGTCGTTCGCACTTGCTGAACGAAGCCGACCGCTGCAGATCTCGCGGTTGGCGATGGCGTTGACTTGCATTTCCGCTTTCAACATGGTCGCACAACCCAAGGCAGCTTAGCCCGTTTGCTTTGAGCGGGACGGCCTCAAGGTTGAGCTTGCCGCCCTGAGCCACGATCAGATCCGTGCATTTTTGCAAGAGCGGCTTTCCAGCGGAGGAAGCCAGCGGTGTCGGCATCATTAACTCGTTCGATGCCGAGAAGGGCACGATCAACATCACGCACGAACCCATG
>CAYGRH010000502.1:0-1605 GCA_964352165.1 uncultured Hyphomicrobiaceae bacterium
TTCTGCCGTGGCACCGGCCGCGCGGTATGGCTTCCGTGCCACTCTCTGTTTCCGCACCCTCGAGTAAGGGGAGGCGCTTCATTGCTACCAACAGGCTTGCCCGCAATCTTTGAAGGAATTCCACGAGCGAAGTGCCATCAGCCCATGAAGCGGCAATGCCAGCCATAAGAACCTGATTGTCTGAGATTGAAGCGGGCGAGCTTCAAGCGAAATCGTGAATCGGTCCCTCAATATGGGAATTCGAGCAGGCCCAACCCGCCTGAGAGCCCCAATCACCTGAGTAGCCGCGCAATAAGACTGCAAATTCACGCAAACGACAGCCGCCTACTGAATAAAGCCGGCTTGACGTATCGTCGCTCTCCTCGCGCTCTCGAGCATCTCAGCGGGGCAACCCCCATTCGGCCCAACGCAAAAAGGGACCGCCGAAGCGATCCCTTTTCGTGTGTTGCGATCTCCTAAGTCAGATCAGAACTGGATGCGTGCACCAGAGTAGACGGTGTCGATGTCATCGAAGTTCGAATTGGCCGCGGTGCCATCAAGGTCGGCGCTGAACTGGCGGTAGCCGACGAACACTTCCATTGCCGCAGCATCAATATGTTGGACAAGCCCAATCCCCCACTTCGAAGCCTCGCTGTCCGTGATCGTTCCGAAACCACCACCAATGTCGACCCCTTCAGCATAACCCGTGGACTGACCCCACTCGCCGAAAATCGTCGTTTTGCCGTAAGGCAGGAATTTCTGGTAGATACCGGCCTTCACCCAATGCATTTCCTGATCGCCCAGAGCGCCCAGACCGTTGGATGCATTGAACTCACGGAAAGCACCGGCATAGGTTGCGAACAATCCGGTTGGATTATGCAGGATGCTGGCGGAGCCTTTTACTTCGTCGAAATCTCTGCCGAAGTTATAAGCAGCAAGCCTAATGCCCCCGCCGTTGCTGGCGCGGTCGGTATCCTGCAGGTAACCGACCCCGAACGCGATCTTGAAATCGCCCACGTCTTGGGCGAAGCGCAGCGCGACATCCCAGAAGTCGTCCTCACCCCAAGCAGCGCTCGCGATGAACCCACCGAACACGGGCGTATCATAACGCACAACGTTTCGGCGAGCCGTGTCGATGTCTTCCCAAAAGTTACCAAAATCTACCGGGCCGGCTGCTCCGGTTCCAGACGCGCGGAACCGCAGCCCTGCCCCGTGGTCCAAGTTTATCGTTGCATTCAAAGGTCCCGTGTTACCCAGGTTGACATGCACGATGTCGTCGGTTGCTGACGAACCCTGGCCGACGGTCACCTTACCGTAGGTTGCGCTTTTGAGATACCAGTTAGACTGCCGCAAACTCACGGCACCGCTGACGTCATCGGCGTCTGCCGTTACACTACCGACTGACGTGGCCTGAACCTGGATTTCCATGTAATATCCGGCCGACAAATCACTATTGATCTTCGCATCGCCCTTGAACCGGAAGCGCGAAGCAGAGTGGCCACTCGTGCCCTGGTAAACATTGCTTTCTGTGCCGTCATCCCACCAGAACACGTCTTGAGCGATAAAGCCCGAAATGGTGAGGCTGACTTTACGATTGCCCTTACGGGCCGTCGTTGCTTCGAGTTC
>CAYGRH010000503.1:0-1590 GCA_964352165.1 uncultured Hyphomicrobiaceae bacterium
TCAGAAGCGCGAAGATGTACTGGCCGAGATGAAGGCGCGCTGGCCAGCTGCCAACTATCAGCTCGCGCCATCGCTGACGCAGGGGTATGTCAGCTCGATTTTCGATCCGGCGGTTTGGTCGGGAGAGCGGCCGGTTCGCGTCGTCTTTATCGGAACGGACTTCGACGTTCGTGTGTGGAGCGCCCTTGCTCAAGTTCCGATGGGGACGGCTGTCGCATACCGCGATCTGGCGCTGACCATTGGAAGCCCGAAGGCGTCGCGTGCCGTGGGATCTGCTGTGGGGAGAAACCCGCTGTCGTTCGTCGTGCCCTGTCACCGTGTTCTTCGCGCCGACGGCGGACTGGGCGGGTATCACTGGGGTCTGACGCGCAAAAGAGCGATTATTGGCTGGGAGGCTGCTCAACTCGCGCGCATGAGCGAAACTGGGGACTGACTGACCTGAGCTGACAATTTCAAGGCTGAGGGTTTCGTGTCCAAGATTATCGAAGCGGGAGTGTCAGGAGCCATCTTGGCGCTGGCCGGTTGATTGGGCTGAGCGGGCAACTAGCAGCAATGTTCGCAGTCCGCTTTGTGTGAACGTGTCTTTTTCGAGGAACTGGGCGGCACCGAGCCGGATGACTTCCATCGCGCGGCTTTGAGAGGCTGCACCGGTCAGCACTACGATCGGGCAGGTGGTTTGCGCGGCGACGAGACGGGGAATTGTTTGTTCTGCGTAGATACCTTGGCCGAGATAGTCATCGAGCAGGATTACGTCGGCGAATTCAGGGCCCAGACCCGCACTCTTTTGATCGAGGGCGGCGTCAATCGAGGCGAAGGAAGCAGCGGTTGTTTTCGGCCAGCGCGAGGCGGTGACCATCCTTGCAAATGCTCTGCGGTCAAAGGGATCATCGTCGATGATGACGACGTGGAGCGGGCGATAGCCGACCGACGACGGTTTGTGTTTGCGTTCGGCAATTCGGGCGTTGCAGGGCATGGCAGATGCAACCAGCTTGCTCATTATTCAAATCCGTTTCCCAGAGGGCAGCGCCCGGTTGACGCCTGTCCGCGACTGGACGGCAACGGCGGGCACATTCCCGCCATGCGTGCAGATAATATAAATCCGCACGCATAAAGAAAGGCTTGGGAAGGAACTGAAAATTCTATGTAAATTCGTGCAAGTGAACACCGGCCGCATGTTCAGCTTCCGGTACAGTTCTCGCGAGATCGCCGTCTACAGTTGGATGGGCGCGAACGGCTGAGGGCGTCCTTAAGCCCATGGGCGCGCAGCAGCCGCCTTTTGTTCGAAGGCGGTGATCGCGCTTTCCTTTTCCATTGTCAGGCCGATGTTATCGAGGCCGTTCAGCAGGCAGTGCTTGCGGAACGGGTCGATTTCGAAACGAATGACGCCGCCGTCGGGCCCGCGGATTTCCTGGGCTTCGAGGTCGATGGTCATCGTTGCGTTGGCTCCGCGCCCGGCGTCATCAAGAAGCTTGTCGATATCTGACTGAGGCAGCCTGATCGGAAGAATTCCGTTCTGGAAGCAGTTGTTAAAGAAGATGTCGGCGAAGTCGGGGGCGATGACGCAGCGAATGCCGAAGTCGAGGAGTGCCC
>CAYGRH010000504.1:0-1578 GCA_964352165.1 uncultured Hyphomicrobiaceae bacterium
AACGAAAACACTCATCGGCGCGCACCCGGCAACTCACCATCCTGTCTGTCGGCGGCTATTGCAGCATGTGGCACTGGTTGGCCGGCGGGGCCGCCGCTCGTTCGTCCATCCAATATGCTTTGCGCTTCCGGCACGTCATGAAACAGCACGCTGACATAGTCGAGCCGCTCGAAATGCGCATATAGGTCAGCGCGCAAAACTTCAGATCCAACTCCGTCTGATTTCCGGTCCACACGCCCGACGCGCAAACCTCTTGGCAACAGCCCGCCTTCGCCCGACGTTACGATCTCATCGCCGTTGGCCACTCTGGCAGCATCGTCACGAAGGACGACCTGCGGGTCACTTCGTCCCCGCCCGATCAACTCGCCACTGACACGGTCAGGGCCGATCGAAATCCCGAACCGGATTTGCGCATCGTCAATCAGTCGCACGCGCGCCGACCTCAATCCGACACCGACCACGATCCCGACGAGACCATCTGCCCCCAGCACCGGGTGCCCAACGCGAACGCCGCGATTGCTGCCGCCATTGATAAGCACGCTGCGCTCCAGAACACCGGGAGACACCGCCAGCACTTCGCTCGTGACGAACGCAAGCCCCGGCGCATCGACGACGCGGGCCAATCCTTCAAGATCCTGAAGCCTTCGCTCCAGATCCTTCGCGCGCCATTTCCATCCGCGCAACTCCTGGATCTCGCCACGAAGCCGCCGCAGCTCCGCCTCGCCCTGCTGGAAAAACGCAAGCTGCCGGCCCGCGGCTTTGAACGGTTCCAGCGGCGCTTGAATGAATACCAACACGGGAGCTGCGAAACTGGCGGCGGTCTCGCGAATGCCGGAGAGGCCGGACGGCGATTGATCACTGTAGACGATCAAGCCGACGGCAATGCAGATCGCCACGATCAGACCGATGACGCGGCTGCGCCCCGGCCGTCCGGAGGGCAGGCGGCTTCGGCGTCGTGCAAACAGCCTTTTGCGCGCAAACCAACCCATGAATTCTCAGCCCTCAACAACTTGAACTGGCGATAAAAACAAAACTACAAAAAATATCAATCGAACCCTAGACCGAAATCACCCGGCCTGCAGGTCCGCACCGAAATTGCGGAAATGAGTCACGCCTGGATCAGCAGGTGCTCGTAGTCATCGAGCTCTTCCAGTACGCGCGCCGACCCGCGAACGACGCAATGCGTCGGGTTTTCTGGAACGTTGAACTTGACGCCCACACGACGTTCAAACTCCCGATCGAGACCATCGAGCAGCGCTCCGCCACCGGTCAAATGAACACCGCTTCCGCAGACATCCGATGACACCTCCGGAGGCAAATCCTCTAAAGCCCGCAGGACAAAGTCGGCCATGCTATCGATCTGCGACTCCAGCGCTTCGGCAATATCGGATGAATTCAGCACGATGCTTTTCGGCCGCCCCGCCCGCAGATCACGACCACGGATGTGGATCTCAATGGGCCGGGCTTCCGCCCCTGCCACAGCCGAGCCTGCCTCGATCTTGATGCGTTCGGCATTGACTTCACCGATCAGCAGTTGATGCCGCCTGCGCACAAAGCGGATGATCGCTTCATCCATGG
>CAYGRH010000505.1:0-1520 GCA_964352165.1 uncultured Hyphomicrobiaceae bacterium
CGCGAATGTTCAACGAGCGCGGCGTGGTATTCATGACTGTAGATTACGTGCTGCCGCTGAAAATGAAGCAGAGGATCAAGGCATTAACCGATCCGGAAGCAGTCGAAACAATTGTGATCGCCGAGGATGCCTGGAGCACGGCCAGCGGAAAGTGGCAAAAGCTTTCCGGCGAAATGGCCCAGACCTTGTCGCAGGAGATGCAGGATACCGTCGTAAGCCCACCGAAGGACCCGTTGAGCTACGAGTGCGCGGGCACGAGTGAAATCGAAGGCCGCAACCTGGAACACTTTACCGCCGCCCATCGCACGCTGACAGGAAAGATCGAAGCCAATACGCCCATCCGGCATCTCTACATCGATCCCGACAGCGGACTGCCGCTGAGAAACACCGTCACCCCGGTCGACGCTCCCGAAAAACCGTTTTTCCAGGCCGATTATACCTATCCAACCGACATTTCGATTGATCCCCCCGCCGCCGCGGGCAATTAACGAGGCCAACAGGCCAATCCGCTGACGCCCAACCGGCTCAAGCTTGAAACGTCATCGCCACCTCATCCAGCCCGGCCGCCTGGCCAAACGATCACCCGCGCGAAGTCTACAGCCCGGTCCGGAAACGCGGCTATAGCCAAACTTCTCGCGGTGCAATAAGAAACGGCCCCGATATGCCAAAACGCACCGACATCAAATCAATCCTCATTATCGGCGCCGGCCCGATCATCATCGGGCAGGCCTGCGAGTTCGATTATTCCGGCACCCAGGCTTGCAAAGCCCTCAAGGCCGAGGGTTACCGGATCATTCTGGTCAACTCGAACCCCGCAACCATTATGACCGACCCTGATCTGGCCGATGCAACCTACATCGAGCCGATCACACCCGAAGTCGTTGCCAAGATCATCGCCGAGGAACGCCCCGACGCCGTGTTGCCGACTATGGGCGGGCAAACCGCGCTGAACACGGCCCTGACGCTCCACAAGCAGGGCACGCTTAACGCGCTGGGAGCCGAACTTATTGGGGCCAAGGCCGAAGCCATCGACATGGCCGAGGATCGCCAGCTTTTCCGCGAGGCGATGAAGCGCATCGGCCTGGAAACGCCGAAATCCATGTTGGCACACACGCGCGAAGAAGCCGCAGCATCACTCGAATTCATCGGGTTGCCGGCCATCATCCGCCCCTCGTTCACCCTCGGCGGAACCGGCGGCGGCATCGCTTATAACCGCGAAGAATTCTTCGAGATCATCGAGCGCGGCATCGATGCCTCGCCGACGGGCCAGGTCCTCGTCGAAGAAAGCGTGCTGGGCTGGAAGGAATACGAGATGGAGGTCGTCCGCGATAAGGCGGACAACTGCATCATCATCTGCTCCATCGAGAACATAGATCCGATGGGCGTGCACACCGGCGATTCCATTACCGTCGCGCCAGCTTTGACGCTGACCGACAAGGAATACCAGATCATGCGCAACGCCTCGATCGCGGTACTGCGCGAGATCGGCGTTGAGACCGGCGGATCGAACGTGCAGTTCG